>DATKAB010000127.1 GCA_035498555.1 Candidatus Sulfotelmatobacter sp. | reverse complement strand
GCCTGCTCGGGCGCCCGCACCTGCAGCGTGCGCCGCTCCAGATAGAGCCGAAGCGTCGGCGGCGCCGACTCGAGCAGCGCCAGCGTCGCGTCGGGCGGCGACGCCACGTTCATGGCTTCGGCGACCGAGCGCGTGCTCAGGAAGTCCTCGAGCTCGGGCAGCAGCCGCCACGAAACCAGCGGCGCGCCGACCAGCACCGGCATCGCCATCAGCGCCGCGCCCCAGCGCGGCCGGCGCAGGAAGAAATGCGCCAAGAACGGCGCCCAGCCCGACACCAGCGCGAATGGCGCGAGCCAGCGGATCGCGGGAAACAGCGAATTGATGCTGGTGCCCGCCATCGACAGCGCCACCGCGGTCACGGTGGCGGTGAGCCCCAGCATCAGCGTGGCGCGCGCGAACGGCGCCTGCAGGCGCGCCGGATCCTCGAACAGGTGGTCCACGAAGCGCCCGCACAGCAGCGCGATCGCCGGCAAAGCGGGGAGCGCCGCCGACATCGGCGGCGACGGATAGAACGCGAGCGGAGCGAGCGCCGCCACCAGCCCGGCGATCAGGAAGTGCGCAATGCGTTCCTCGCGCTCTTCGCGCGCCAGGAGCTCGAGATCCTGCGGCGTGAACGGCGAATCCGGTCGCTGCCCGACGCGCGAAGCGAACCGCACGGCCCGCCAGCGCATCGCGGCGTGGGCGAACGCCGCGGGCAGCAGCGCGCTCCACGGGAAGCCGCCCAGCACCAGGAACGAAACCGCGAACACGATGCCGGCGTACCACGGGCCCGGATTTCCCTGGCCGTAGGGCATCCACATCACGCGCGCGCCGAACGCCGCTCCGTGCCGCATCGCCATGGTGGCGTACCACGGCAGCGCGAGGCCCGAGGCGATCGCCAGCGCCGCGAGCGGGCGAATCGCGGCGAGTGCTTTCGGCCGCCCGGCCAGCCGCGCGTAGAGCGCGACGCCGGCGATTGGCCACAGCGCCGGCAGCGGACCGCCGGTGAGCAGCGCGACGCCCAGGGAAAGATGGGCGAGCGCGAGCGGGATGAACGGCTCGCGGCGCTCCGAGAACACCGCGCGCGCAAACACCGAGAGCGCGAGCCACGCGGCGAGCGACGCCAGCAATTGCGCGCCGTCGGCGCGCGCCGCCATCGGCAGCCCCATGCAGGTGGCGAGCACCAGCCCCGAAGCGAGCCCGGCGCGTTCGCCGAATTGTTGCGCGCCGATCCGCCAGGTGAGCAGCACCAGCGCCAGTGCCAGCGCCGCGCGAATCAGGCGTGACGGAAGCGGATTCGCGCTCCCGTGGCCATGTCCCAGCAGCTCGGGCAGCAGGCCCAGCAGCGGCCGGTCGAAGAACGGCTGGCGGTCGTAGTGCGGCGTCAGCGGGTCGCTCGAGAGCCGCTGCTCGCCGGCGATGCAGGCGTCGCGGGCCTCGCGCTGGTCGAGATAGCCGACGCGATCGAGGCCGGTGAACAGCGTGAGCGCCGAGGCCAGGGCCAGCAGCAGCGCCGCGAAACGCATGGGCGCGGAGCGTAGCAGAGGGCGCGGCGCGGGCGCGGTGGCGCCACGCCGCCGCCGATCGAGCTACTTGCCGCCGAACTTCACCTTGGGGCCGTAGTTCGCGTCCAGCGCGTAGCCGCCGCCGCCCGTGAACACCAGACACAGGAACGGCAACGCGTAGACGATTGCCAGTTCGCGATCCGAGAACGGATGCCCTCGCAGCACCACCAGCACGATCATGCCGAACATGAACACCAGGATCGCGGCGGCGAAACGCGTGGCAAAGCCCAGCGCCACCAACGCCGCGCAGCCGACCTCGGCGAAGATGGTCAGCATCAGGCTCCGGTCGTGGCCGATGTGCAGCGGATCGGCCCACTTGGGCGCGAGCTGGGAGAAATGCATCAGCTTGGTCCAGCCGTGGTTGACGGCCAGCATCCCGCCGGCGCCCACCCGGAGGAGCAGGAGTCCGAACGACGCCGCCGGTGAGGAATTCGAGCCGGGCATGGCGCGGCAATATGCGCGAAGGCGCGCGCGGGGGCAACTGGCGCCCGACTTGGGCCCGACGTCGATGCGGGCGTACACTGGTCCCCGGGTGCCCGATGAAGCCCGCTGGGTGGCGTGACAGACGCGAGGGGCCCCGCCTCGGCATCAATTTCGCGACCATGGTCGCGCTCTCGTGTGCTGCATGGATCGCGGCGCGAGCAAGCCCGATCGCTGCCGAAGTCCTCGTCAACGCGACGACGCCGCTCGCTCTCACCGCCTATTCCACGCTGAACTCGGCCGGATTCGAGTGGCGGATCGACGGCGACGACAATGGCAATTGCGCCGTGACGCTCGAATACCGGCGCGCGGGTGAGGGCCTCTGGAAGCCGGCGCAGCCGCTGCTGCGCGTCGAGCACGGGCTCTGGACGCACGGCGAGGATCCCGGGAATCTGCTGGCCGGAAGCCTCTTCTCGCTGACTCCGGCGACCGCGTACGAAGCGCGACTGACGCTGAGCGATCCCGATGGAGGCTCGGACCAGCGCGTGGTCGCCTTCAGCACGCGTGGCGCGCCCGAGGCGACGTCGTTGCGAACGCTCTACGTGATTCCTGGCTCGGGCGGCGGGAGCGGCACGCAGGCCGATCCCTTCCGCGGACTGGCGGCCGCCGACGCCGCCGCGCGCCCCGGCGATCTCTTCCTGGTTCAACCCGGCACCTTCCACGGCAAGTTCAGCGCCACGCGCGATGGCGCACCCGACAACCCGATCGTCTATCGCGGGGCGAGCAGCACCACCGTCGTGCTCGATGGCGACGGCGGAACCACCTCGAGCTCCCATTGCGTCAGCCTGGTCGGCCGGCGCTACGTGTTCCTCGAGAATCTGAGCCTGGTGAATTGTCTCCGTCCGGTGAACGCCGACTCATCGACCGGGGTGGTGATCCGCGGCTGCACGATCCAGCCGATCAACCAGCTGCTCTACGTCGAAGGGATTCGCGCCGCCTATAGCCGTGACCTGTTCATCGCCAACAACGTCGTGCAGATGAGCGGGCAGTGGGCGACGATCGGCCGCACCGGCACCTACGGCACCGGCGGCTACGGGATCCTGATCGAGGGCACCGGGCACGTGGTCTGCCACAACACGGTCATCGAGGCGTGGGATGGGATCTCGATCCCGGTGACCGGAACCGCGGTGCCGGCGACCACCACCAGCAACGTGGACATCTACGAAAACTTCGTGGATCGGGCCAGCGACGACGGGGTGCAAGCCGACGCGGTACAGCAGAACGTGCGGGTCTTCCGCAATCGCCTGCTCAACACCGGTTCGGCGGTGAGCTTCCAGCCCGCCTTCGGCGGCCCCGGTTACGTGCTGTTCAACGAGATCTACAACACCCGCATCGAGCCCTACAAATTCCATCAGGAGACCTCCTACGGCTGGACGCAGGAGACCAGCGGGTTCCTGGTCTTCCACAACACCAGCGTGAGCAATCGCAACGGCTGGTACGAGTCGGGCATCTGGCACCACGGGACGTTTCGAAACAATCTGCTCCTCGGCGCGCGCCCGAACACGCCGACGTTCCAGGCCAACTACACCTACCCGGGAGCGAACTTCGACTTCGATGGCTACGATCGCGTCAACGACTACACCACGCTGATCCGCTTCTCGGGCACCAGCTATGCGAATCTGCCGGCTTTCTATGCGGGCACTGGCAACGAGCCACACGGAATCGAGATGTCGATCTCGGACTTCGTGAGCGCCACGCTGCCGCATCATCCCGAGTGGGATTACACCAATGGATACGGCGCGCCGTACGGGCCGAACGACAACGATCTGCGCCTGGCGCCCGGGAGCGCGCCGGTCGACCGCGGCGTGCCGCTGGCCAACATCGACGAGGGCTTCGGCGGCGCGGCACCCGACCTGGGCTGCTACGAAACCGGGCAGCCGGTGCCCGCCTACGGACCGCGGCCGGCGGATCAGCCGCTGACCGCGAGCGCCGGCACCGACTGCTGGGTCGGGAACGCGCCGCTAACCATTCGCTTCAGCGGCGGAGCCGCAAACGCGCGCGGAGTGGTGGTCGGCTACCACTGGGACTTCGGCGATGGCGGCCACAGCGCTGATCGAAGCCCCACGTATACGTACGCGAGCGCCGGGAGCTACACGGCGCTGCTGAGCGTGACCGACGACGACGGTTCGGTGGCGCGCGCCAGCGTCTCGGTCCACGCGCTCGGACCATCATCCGCGGTCTCCGGCGGGCCGCCGGCGTCGGGGCTTCGAAGCATGCCGAATCCTTCTCGCGGCGCGAGCACGGTGCAGTTCTCGCTGACCGAGCCGTCGTGCGTGCGACTCGAGGTCTACGACGTGAACGGAGTGCGCGTTCGCACGCTGCTCGACGGGTTCTCGGCCGCGGGCCCGCAGCAGGTGGAATGGGATGGCCGAGGGGCGGACGGGCGGCCGCTACCGCCCGGGATCTACTTCCTGAGGCTCTCGGTGCGGGACGGGGCCCTGGTGCTCCGCACCGTGCTGCTCCGCTAAAGCCGGCGCTCGCAAACTGCCGATACCCCGGTCGCGGCCGGGACGCGCATGCGCTCGCCACGCTCGGGCACGAGCGCGCGCCGGCGCCCCGCCGGCTCGCTGGGAGGAACGCTCATGAACGAATCCAACCGACAGACCGTGGTCCTGTGTGCGCTGGTCGCGCTCGCGATGTTCGCGATGGTGGTGCTGGGCTGCGCCAGGCACGACACCATGACGCGCGAGCTGTCCGAGCGGGAACGCGACAGCCTGATCGGGGCGTCCAAGCTGGTGGGGGCACCCGTGGTGGCGCGGGCGCTCCAGGAGTCGGATCGCGCCGCGGCGTCCGCCAGTCAGATGAACGCTGAGGTTGATTCCCTGCCCCGATAGCCGGGCTCATGGACCCGGCCGGATCGGCCGAAAACCCCCGCATGCACGGATGCCGGCGTGGGTTCCCGCGCCTGGGCCCAGGGCTGGGTCTGGCGCTCGCGCTGATCTTCGGCCTCGCGCCCCGCGCGCGGGCCGCCGAGGATCGCATCCATCTCGATTTCCGTTTCGGCCGCCAGGCCGAGCGCTTCCAGTCGCCGCAGGCCGACAGCCTCGGGCTGTCGGTGACGCAGTCGGTGCTCGGGCAGCTCGATTGCGATTTTCGCGTGATGGACATGCCGATGAAGCCGCAGCCGCCGTCGCTGTGGGTGTTCACGCGCGCCACCGCGCTCGATCGCGTCTACGTGCCGGGCGTGGGAACTCCGCCGGTCTCGGGACTGCCCGCGCGCTCGATCATGCTCGACATCGTGGGCGGCATCGGCGTCACCGTGCCGCTCGGCATCGTCGACAAATCACGCGGCGCCGAGTTCCGCCTGCGCTACGAAGGTGGCGTGGTGATCGCCGCCAGCAGCGGCGAGAGCTTCCTGCAGACGTCCGCGGTGCACATGGGATTCCGGCGCGTGGGCGGCGTATTCGATGGCTCCGAAATGGACGTCGGTTACGGCCACAACGACGTCTTCGGGCCGGATGCCGCCGCCAAGCGCTGGAGCGCCCGCACCTCGCTGTTCGTGGGGATCGGCCCCGCCCCACGAGTCGCGCCGCCGCCCACGCCGCCCGGAGCAAAACCGACGCCCGCGACCGCCGCGACTCCGGCGGGCGATGGCCGCCGGCCGCTGCGCGGCTTCCTCGAGCTGATGCTCGACACCGACGGCCGCCCGGGCCCCGACAGCGCGTCGCTGCGCGTCGGGCTCGCGCTCGACGTGGGCGGAGCGCTGGCGCTGCTGGGTGGAGAATGAAGCTGCGCCCGCGGGATCGCGGGCGCAGTCTGAGCCGCTTGCGCTTCCGAGCTACTTCCCGAGCCCCGGCTGAACCTTGTACTTCGGCCGCTCCGGCCGCTTGACGGGATTCTTGGTCAGCTCGTCGAGGCAGTACTGGATGGCGCGCTCGAGTTGCGGATCGCGCCCCTGCACCATCAGGTGCGGCGCGTTCTCGACCTCGATGTCGGGATCGATGCCGTGGTTCTCGACCGTCCATTCACCCTGGGTGTTGTAGATCCCGAAGTCCGGCATGGTGACGCTGCCGCCATCCATCAGCGGTAGATCGTGGCTGATGCCCACCAGTCCGCCCCAGGTGCGCTTGCCGATCACGGGACCGAGCTTCTGCAGCCGGAAGTAGTAGGGGAATGCGTCGCCTCCCGAACCCGCGTACTCGTTGATCAGGATGCACTTCGGCCCGTCGATCGCGGTGGACGGCGTGCGGAATCCGGTGCCATCGCGGTTCGACCAGTAGCTCCAGGTGGTGCGCCACAGGCGCTCGACGAAGAAGTCGGGAATGAACCCGCCGCCGTTGAAGCGCTCGTCGACGATGATGCCGTCGCGATCCACCTGCGGGTAGTACTGCTTGGTGAACTCCTGGATGCCGGCGGTCGCGGTGTTGGGCACGTGGATGTAGGCGAGCCGGCCGTGCGAGGCCTTCTCGACCTTCTCGCGATTGCCCTCGACCCAGGCGGTGTAGCGAAGGCTCGCCTCGTTCGCGATCGGGCGCACGACGTAGGTGCGCGGCCTGGGGTCGTTCGGCGTCTTGCCCACCGCGATGCGCGTGTCCTGATCCACCGTTCCGGCGAATGCCGCGTAGAGATTGCGCGGCGCGCGAATCGGCTGGCCGTTCACGCTCAGCAGGTAGTCGCCTTCCTTGACGCCGATGCCGGGCTCGCCGAGCGGCGCGGGGATCTTGGTGTTCCAGTCCCGGTCCCGATAGATGGTCTTGAACCGATAGGCGCCGCTCGCCGCGTCCACCTCGTAGTCTGCGCCGAGCAGGCCGACGCCGGTCTTCGGCACGTCGGGGAAGTCGCCGCCGCCGACGTAGGTGTGCGAGGTCGAGAGCTCGCCGATCAGCTCGCCCAGGATGTAGTTGAGATCCGAGCGATGCGCGGCATAGGGAACCAGCTGGCGATAGCGCTCGCCGATCGCCTTCCAGTCGAGCCCACCCATCGCCGGGTCGTAGTAGAAGTCGCGCTCGAGCCGCCAGGCCTCGTTGAACATCTGCATCCACTCCTGGCGAGGATCCACCACCGCCATCAGCGAACCGGTATTCAGCTTCCCGTCGCCGACCTTCTTGTTCTCGCCGACGTCTACGACGCCCCAGGTGTCGTCGGCGTGGTAGAGCACCTTGCCACCGTCCCGGGTGGTCGAGTAGCCGCGATCGATGCCAGAGAGCACGGTCTTGTCTTCGCGCTTGTCGAGGTCGAAGTAGTGGAGCGTGCCCTTGCCGGGCCCGGAGGCATCGGGATCCGGTTCCTCCAGCTCGACGTAGAGCAGCTTGCCATCGAGCGCGATGAGATTCGCGTAGCGACTCGGCTCGATCGGCAGCACCGCGCAACGCTGGCCCAGCCCATCGAGATCGACCTTGAGCACGGTTTCAGACTTGCCGGTGCCCTTCGCCTCTTTCTTGCCACCCTTGTCCTTGTCGCCGCCCTTGTCCTTCGACTCCTCGGCCGCGCTGCCCTCCTCCTCGTCGCTCTTCGGCCTCACCGGCGACTGCAACGTGTCGCGGAGCGTCACCGCGTAGATCTTGTCGGTGGCGCGGAACTGGAAGTCGAACTCGAACTGGCCGAACTGCGGATGCACGGTGCGGCGCGAGACGAAATACAGGTACCTGCCGCCCGGATCGAGGCTGGGATCGAAGTCGTCGGTCATCCCGTCCGAGACCGCCGTCGCCTTCTTCGAGTCGAGCGAATAAAGCATGACGCGATTGAAGTTGTTCATCTCGGTGCGCGAGTAGGTGAGCCACCTGGAATCGCTCGACCACTGATAGTCGTTGATCTCGTTCACCGGCGACATGTCCACCTCGGTGATCGCCCCGCTCGCCACGTCGCAGTACCAGAGACGCTTGGTCTTGTCCGAGAACGCGATTTTCTTGGAATCCGGCGACCACACCGGCGCATAGCGGAACGTGTTCCCGCCCCTGGTCACCTGGCGCCCGGCGCCCTTGCCGTCCGAGGGATAGACCCAGATCTCGTACTCGCCGCTCGCGTCCGACAGGCATGCCACCCACTTGCCGTCCGGCGACCAGGCGGGATCCCGTTCGCGCGCGCCCGGCGTGTTGGTGAGATCGCGCGGGTCGCCGTTCTCGGCGGGCACCGTGAACAGGTCGCCGCGCGCCTCGAACACGGCGCGCTTGCCCGATGGCGAAAGATCGGCGCCGTTGATCCACTTCGACACGTTGCGCAGCTCGGCACGCGTCGCCGGCTTGTCGTCGGGCACTAGCACCTGGATCCTGCTGGCCTTCTCGCTCGGCAGGTCCATGACCCACAGGTAGCCGCCATTCTCGAACACGATCGCGTCGCTGCCGATGCTCGGCCATTTCACGTCGTAGTCCTCGAAGTGCGTGACCTGGCGCTGCTGCTTGGTGCCGAGATCGTAGGCCCAGAGGTTGGCGGTCCGGCCGCCGCGATCACTGCAGTAGTAGATCGTGTTCTGGTACCACATCGGCCACTCGTCGGGGCCGTCCCAGTCGGCGGTGATGTTCTCGGACATGTTCTTGGCGAAGTCGTAGACCCAGATGTTGGGCGCATTCCCGCCTCGGTAGCGCTTCCAGGTGCGGTTGTCGTACGAGGGCGAGACGAACGCGATCTGTTGCGCGTCGGGCGACAGCGAGCAATAGCCCGCGGTCGGGAGCTTCAGCATCTCCTCGAACCCGCCGCTCGCCGGCACCTTGAAGAAGCGCGTATAGCGCTGGATCGACGACGCGCGCGCCGAGCGGATCAGGATGCTCTTGCCGTCCGGATACCACTCCGCCACCTGATCGGCGCCGGGATGCCAGGTGAGCCGCGTCGGCTCGCCGCCGGTGGTGGGAATGGTGTACGCGTCGACGTTGCCGTCGTACTCCCCGGTGAAGGCGATGGTCTTGCCGTCCGGAGAAAATTTCGGGAACTGCTCGACGCCTTCCGAGCTGGTGAGCCGGCTGGCGACGCCGCCCGAACGTGCGACCGTCCACAGATCGCCGCCGTAGACGAACACGATGTTGTCACCCTGAACATCGGGTTGCCGCAACAGCCGGCACTCATCGAGAGCGAGAGCGGGAAGCGAAAGGAACAGCGAGGCGGCGAACGCCGCGAACAGCGACCAGCGGAACGAGCGCGTAGGCATCTTCGGGGAACCTCCAAATCGGCGGGGAGACGGAGAACCGCCCAGTGTTTGCAGGGAACTGGGGACGGGTCAAGGCTCGCGCTTCCCGGCGCGGCAAACCGGCTTCCGTATGCGCCGCGGGGCAGGCGCGAGCCCCGGCGCTCCTCGCGCGCCACGACCACTAGCTCGTGTTCTGGCTTTGAGTTGCCGGATCGGCCAGGCCCCGATGCGGCTCAAGGCGGGCTCGGGCGCCGCCGATAACCTCCGCGACTCCTTCCCGCACCAGCCAGGCTCGAAGAACCGGAGTACTTCGACGATGAACGAGACTGTCCGCGCCCGGAGCGCGGACCCGCCTGCCGCGCTCACGCCCGAGCAGGAAGCGACCGCACGCGCCGCCGGTGTGTGGATCAACCAGTTCGCGCGCACGCTCAAGACCTGCCGGCTGTACGACGCGAACAATCCGACCGTCGTACGCTTCCGATCCGAGCTGGCGGCCGCCGCCGCGCGCGTGCTCGATGAGCACGGTCCGATGCGGCTGCGATTCAGCTCCGAGGACGTTCTGTGCGAGGAGGTGTCGCTCTATCCGGCGAAATCGCGCGACGACAATCTGGCGCTGGCATTCTTCCGCGACGGCGTTCGTGGCCTGACGCTCCAACCCGGCCTCCAGGCGAGCGAGGTCGACACGCTGCTCGACGCGGTGATGCATGTCACCTCGCAGACCCAGGCCGAAGATGACCTGGTCACGCTGCTGTGGGAAGCGCAGCTCCAGCACATCGAGATCGATTTCGTGCCCACCGAAGGCGACGTGGGCACGGGGCCCGACGCTCCGGCGCAGGAGGAGGAGGCGCCGCTGCTGCCCTGGCCGGCGCCGCCGGCCGAAGATCCCAATGCCGCTCCGGCCGAAGCGGCGACCGTCGAGACCGTGGAGAACGGCTCGCGCGAGGACCGCTCCGACGACTGGACAGCCGGCGACGAGACCGTCGAGATCGAGGCGGGATTCGAGGAGCTCGAGGCGCTCTCCAAGCAGGAGACCCAGCGCTTCCAGCACGAATACCAGGCCGAGCATCAGGTGCCGATTCTCACCGCGTCGATCGCCATCAGCCAGGCGTATCTGGCGGCCGGCGCGAACGCCGATGACCGCCTCGAGATGGGACGCTTCCTGCCGCGCCTGCTGCGCCAGGCGGTGGCGCAGGGCAACTGGCTCGAGGCGCGCGCCGCGCTGCTGATGCTGCGGGAGTGTCCCAACAACGAGTGGGCGCCCGAACGCTTCGTGCAGGACCTGCTGCAGCCGATCTCGGTGACGAATCTGGTCGAGCGGCTCGACGCCCACGAGGCTTCCGGGGCGGAATTCGTGGCGTTCGCCTCGGAATTCGGCCCGCCGGCCGTGGACGTCTTCAACCACGTGCTGGCCGAGAGCCAGAACCGGCTGGTTCGGCGGTTGCTGGCGGAGGCGATCGCCGAGCGCTGCAAGGACAATCCCGAGCGGCTCGCGCCCTGGATCGCCGACCCGCGCTGGTTCGTGGTGCGCAACGTCGTTCACATCCTGGGCTGGATCGGGTCGCCGGCGATCGTCGGACTGCTTCAGTCCGCCTTGCGCAATCCCGATCCGCGCGTGAAGCAGGAGGTGGTGGCGGCGCTCGGCCAGGTGGATCCGCGGCTCGCGCGGCCGCTGCTGCTGCGCATGATCGACGGCGCGGATTCGCGCCTGCTGCTCGCGGCGCTGCACCAGCTCTCGGTTGCGCGCGACACCGGCGTTGCGCGCGTGGTCATGCGCATCATGCAAGCCGAGGACTTCGACGCGCGCCCGGCCGAGGAAAAGCGCGCCATCTACACGTGCCTCGGTGCCGCCGCCGACAATCCCAATCTGCCCGAGCTCGAGGCCGAGCTGCACAAGGGCAACTGGTTCTCGCGCAACCAGGAGGTCCACCGCCAGGCGATCGCGCGCGCCATCGCGCGCGTCGGCACGCCGGCGGCCCGGCTGATCCTCGAGCGCGGCATCACCTCCAAACGCCTGCCACTTCGCAAGGCCTGCGAAGAGGCGCTGGCGGGATTCCACGCCCGTGGCTGACCCGATCACGAACCCGCCGGTCCTTTCGGGCGACGACGAAAACGACGCCCTGCAACACGGCCCGTCGCTGCTGGTGCGCCTGTCGGCGTTGCTGCGCACCGGCCGCACCTACGACATCGCGAACCAGGCGTTCCAGAAACAGCTCCACGATTGCATCTCGGTCTTCAGCCGCATCCTCGAGCACGAGGACGAAGTCGCGCTGGTGGCGGTGGCCGACTACTTCTATCTCAATGGCGTGCGTATCAAGGCGCAGGCCTCGCTGCTCACCGTCTATCACGGGCTGATGCAGGAGTTCGAGCGCCGCTCGCTCGGCGGCGTGCGCGTGCTCCAGGGCGCGACGCCTGCGGAATTCGAGCGATTCTTCCAGCTCTTCCTGGCGGCCGACGATCCCGCGATTTCCGAGCGGCTGGTCGAGGCGGTTCGCGAGGCCAGCATTGAGCACATCGTGCCGGTGCCGGCGCTCGAGCTGGAGGACGACGAGCTGACGCGCAGCCTCGAGGAGAGCAGGGAGAAGACGCCCGAGGCCGAGCGTGGCCGCGCGCGGCGCGTGTTCTGGCGCGCGGTGCTGGGCACCAAGAAGATCGTGGTGCGCACCATGCAGACCGGGCGCCCCGACCTCCGCCACGCGAAACGCCTGGTCCAGCCGATCGTGGACGGCATCATGAACCACGAGTATTCGATCGTCGGCCTCACCGCCCTCAAGGATCACGACGAATACACCTACGCGCATTGTGTGAACGTGAGCATCCTGTCGGTGAGCATGGGGCAAGCGCTCGGACTTCCGCGCCAGGCGCTGGCCGATCTCGGGGTCGCGGGCCTGATGCACGACCTCGGCAAGATCGCGGTGCCCGGCGACGTGCTCCGCAAGCCGGCGGCGCTCTCGGCCGAGGAATGGATGATGATGCGCCGGCATCCGATCGAAGGCGTCAAGTCGATGATCCGCATGCCGGGGTTGTCCACGCTGATGGTAGACACGATGCGGGTTTGCCTCGAACACCACATGAACTTCGATCGCACGGGTTATCCCGACGTGCAGGCGGAATGGGGCCAGTCCACCATGTCGCGCATCGTCGCGGTGGCCGACTGTTTCGACGCGATGACCGCGCACCGCGTCTACGCCAAGCGCCCGCGCACCGCGTTCGAGGCTCTGCAGTATCTGTTCGGCCCCGCGCGAGTGGGATTCGATCCGGCGGTGCTGTGGGCGCTGGCCCGCACCACCGGGCTCTATCCGCCGGGCTCGGTGTTGCTCACCGAGTCACGCTGCGTGGTGATCGCGGTCAGCCCGAATCCGAACGACCTGGTGCGCCCGCACTGCCGCGTCATCGTCCGCCCGGACGGCAGCGCGCCGGCCGAGGACGCGCCCGAGTTCTGGGACCCGATGGCGCCGAGCGAGCGCGTGGCGCGCGTCCTGCGCCCCGAAGAGCACACTCACAAGACCAACGAGCTGCTGGCGGCGTAGCGCCGCAACGCCACGGCTCCGTAGAGGTCGGCAGGAGTGGGACGACGGCGACCCTCGGGCCCTGCCGACGTCTTCGGGCCCAAAGCACGAGCGGGCGATGTCGCTGGACACCGCCCGCCGTGATTTGGTGAGCCCACCCGCGCAGCCCTGGACGCTCCCCGGTTCCAGCCGCGCCAGGTGGGACTCACACAGCGAAGACGTCTAGTCGTGCCACTCGCCGCTGTGCTCGCACGGCTGCCAGCCGCGATCGCTCCAGCTCAGCTCCCGCACGCAGCGTCCATTCGACGCGTCGATCACGCGCACGAACTGCGGATGATGGTGGTATCGCAAGTGCGCGTCGTAGGCCGCGAGCGACGAGAAGCTCTCCTGGCAGTACGGATCCCAGTACGAATACTGGACGTGCACCGCCGGGTGTGCGTTGGCGAGCGCCGCGCCGAGGATCAGCCCGCCCACCAGTCCGGCGAAGATCGGGCCGGCGTCGGAGTGATGCACCACGTACACGGGCGCGGGCGGTGCGACCCAGCCGATCTCGCGCGCCGGCGGGCCGGGCTTCCAGCGCTTCGAGTGTCCCCACGCGTTGCCCGCACTCGCGGTCTGCGCGAGAAGTGTGGCCGCGACCAGACTCATCATCAGCGTCGAGATCACGCGGCGATGTTCGTTCAGGGTCTTCATGGCGTCCTCCTCGTGACTGCGGGCGACAGGGTTCGTGGGATCACTTGAGCAGTCCGCGTGCCACCGGCAGGCCGATTCGCGAACCTTCGGCAGGGCCGCGATTTCCGCGGAAATGTCCGGGAATTGCGTGGTATTTCCGGGTCGGGGATGTGGCGTGCGCGCGACAGCGTCGCGGAGTGGAGGAGCGTTATCTTCAAGCCCACGCAAAGCGGCCGGCGCTCGTCGTGCGAACGCCGGCCGCCGGGGAAGTCGTCGCGCGATCTATCGCGTCACGTTGTGCGCGGTGGCCACGGTGTTGATCCAGTGCACGTAGCCTCCGGTCTTCACCGACGCGGGATTCGGCGAGAAGGCGAAGTTGACGATGTCGACCGTCACCGAGTCCGGCCCGCTGGCCGCGACGTTGATCGTGCCGGGCATGTTGTGGATTGTGCAGGTGTAGCCGAAGCTGCCGGTGTTGGTGAAGGTATGCACGAACCCTTGCGCATTGCTCGAGGTGAAATTCCCCGAGGAGAATGGCTCCACCGTGCCGCCACCACCGCCGCCACCGCCTCCGCCGCCGCCGTATGGCGAAGTCGGGCTGCTCTTGGAGCAGCCGGATTGCGCAAAGAGCGCGAAGGCGATCAAGCCCACCGCGACCGGGAGCGCGAGAACCGTCCTACGAGACATGTTTCCTTCCTTCCGACAGCCGGGAGTACTGGCACCGAGAGGCCCGGTCGCTTCACTCCGACCGATTGGCTCCGGCGACCGCGAATCGCGGTCGCTCTGGAGGACAGGTGGGTCGAATGCAACTTGTGATGCGAGCGCGGCTGGAAAAGGGGGGAGCCGCGGCTCGGGTTTGACACCGCCAAACTCGGCGGAGGACCCAGCTGGAGCGCCCGCCGGCCCCTAGTGCGCGTGCTGGCGGTGAGCCGAGACCAGCAGCCCCCAGCCCACCAGAATGAGGGGCTCGAGATCGGGGAGCGAGCGCGCTTCCGACTCGATCGCGATCTGGCCGTCGTGGCGGAAGAACCCGGGGTCCATCTGGAAATGGATCAGCGGAGTTCCTTCGGCCGTCTCGATGCGGCGCCGGCTGAAGCCCCAGCCGTCCCTCCGCCAGCGGACGGCCTCGCCCTGGGATCGCTCGATTCGCGCTCGGCCGAGCCAGCTGGCGCGCACGCGGATCTCGGGCTCTTCTTCTCCCGGCCGTCGGAGGTCCAGTCCGAGCCAGAAACTCCTGTCGATTTGCCACGCCCCGCCGCGCGTCACCGCGTCGAAGCCCGGCCGCCACGGCCCGCGCCAGCGAAGTGCGGCAACCGGCTGATCGCCGTCGTTCAACTCCCAGCGCCGCACGAACCGACGCGGCTGCGTCCACTGGAGGGTATCGACCCGACGCCAGTCCACGGCGGCGAAGTCGGCGGGCGAGGGATTCTGCGAATCGTCGGAGATCATGAGCGTGGCTTTCGTTGCAATTTTTCGCCGGGAGTACGCGGCGCGCGTCCGGTGTCGGCGAGCGCGCGCCGCAACAGGAATTCGATCTGTCCGTTGAGACTCCGCAGATCATCGTTGGCCCAGCGCTGCAGGGCTTCGAGCACCGCGGGGTCCAGCCTCAGCAGGAAGGGCTTCCGGTCCGCCACCTGCGCCTCGCTCCGGCCGGCCTATTGATAGATGGTGCCGGCGTTGACGACCGGCTGAGCGTGGCGATCGCTGCACAGCACCACCAGCAGATTGCTCACCATCGCCGCTCGCCGCTCGCCGTCGAGCTCGACGACGTGGCGCTGCGACAGCTCCGCGAGCGCCATCTCGACCATGCCCACCGCGCCCTCGACGATCTTGGTGCGCGCCGCCACGATCGCGCTCGCCTGCTGGCGCTGCAGCATGGCGCTGGCGATTTCGGGCGCGTAGGCGAGGTGGCTGATGCGCGCCTCGATCACTTCCACGCCGGCCTTGGTGAGGCGGGCCTGGATCTCCTTCTTGAGGTCCTCGGCCACCTCCTGGATGTTGCTGCGTAGCGACATCTGGCCATCGCCGTGCGCGTCGTACGGATGCGTCGAGGCGAGATTGCGCACCGCCGCCTCGGTCTGGACCTTGACGAAGTTCTCGTAATTGTCGACCTCGAACAGCGCCTCGGCGGTGTCCACCACCCGCCACACCACCACCGCCGCGATCTCGATGGGATTGCCATCGTGGTCGTTCACCTTGAGCTTGGCGCTCTCGAAGTTGCGGACGCGCACCGAGATCCTGCGCCGCGTGGTGAAAGGATTCACCCACCAGAAGCCGGGCTGGTGAAGCGTGCCGCTGTAGCTGCCGAACAGCTGAACCACCTGGGACTGGTTGGGATTGACCACCGTGAGTCCGAACACTCCCAGCACCGCGACCGCCACCCCCAGTACCGAGAGGATCACGCCCGGGGGCGAGCCGTGCGACGCATTGTGAATGATCCCCCAGATCGAGCCGAAGAACAGCGCCAGCACCACCAGGAACATGAATCCGCCCGACCGGGCGCTCACTTCTTTTTCGCGAATCATCTGGCCCCTCCTCGTTGATGTCATTATGATATCATTCTGATGTCACGCGAGCCAGGAGGATTCGGGCGAAGTCCGGGGGGAAAAGCCGAGGCCCGGGCGAATGGGCCCGGGCCTCGGGACTGCGATGATTCCAGCGGGGGTTACGCCTGCGCGGGCTCCCGGCGGCGGAATTCCGGCGCGTTGTTGGCGTAGTCGTACATGTCGGGAACCTCCTGCCCGAGCGCGCGCAGGTAGGCGTAGAGCTGCCCGCGATGGTGCAGAAGCTCGTCGCGCACCACTTGAACGCACATCGGCCCCGGCATCGCGTGGCCCCAGGGAGTCTTCACCTCTCCCGCGAGATGCGCGTCGGTGGCCGCACGCTCGGCGCGGTCGCTGGCCTTCCAGCTCTCGTCACAGAAACGAAGCAGATCGTCCTTGGTCTGGATGCGTTCGCACGCGGATTTCTCGTCGTACTCCTGGTAGTTGCCGCTCAGCAGCCCTTCCATCATCGAGCGCATCGAGCTCGTGTACATGTGGACCACCAGCTCCTTCGGCGTGCGCATCCTTGGAATCGGATGCGCGTCGAGCTTGTCGGCGGGCAGGTTCGCGACACAGCGGACGGCGATGCCGTTGAGGATCCGGATGTGGTCCCAGATCATGTCCAGATTCGACTTCGTCATCATGGCACTTCCTCCTGCGAATAGCGGTGACCGCGGCAACGTTCCGCCGCGGGCGTCGCTCGGGATGCGATGAGTATCGAGGGCCGAGCGAGCATGCGCAAGAGTCTGGGGGTGGCGCGGGAGGAAGGGCGGGCCTCAGCGCCGGCCGCGCCGCTGCTTCGCGGCGCCGGCCGCCTTCGCCCGCGAGCCGTCGGCCGCATCGCCGCGCTTCGCGGCGTCGAGCAACGCGCGCGGCGCCGTCACTTCCATGGCGAGCAGTGCGTGCGACAAGGTCTTGCCCTGGGCATCGAGGCGCAACGAGACCGTGCCGCCGCCGCCGAGCGATTCGTGGAGCAGGAAATTGAGCGCCCCGAGGTTCGGGACCTCGTGGCGTTCCACGCGCCCCAGGCAGATGCCCTTGAAGCGCCGTTTGACCACCGCGGCGGTGAGGGTGCTCCGCAGCCACGGATAGATCTCGGGCGCTCTCGCGATCAGGCCGATGTTCGCAGTGTCGCCCTTGTCACCGCTGCGCGCGTGCGCGAGCGCCGAGAGCGGTGTCTTCACGAGCTTGCGATCTCCCCGCGCGCGCGGCCACGATTCGCCGCGCAGTGGCGCCGGTCGCTGCGGCGGCAGCAGCGGCGTCGGCCAGTCGAGCGTGCGCTCGCCGTCACGCGTGACCAGCCGCGCCTTGACGTGATCGCGCGGCACCAGCGCCGGCCAGTACGCCACCACTTCCTGCGCCTGCGGCCGGCCGCCCGTGACCGCCACGCCCGGCGGCCCGGAGAGAATCACGGCCGGCACCATCTTCGAGAACTGCTCGACCCTCTCGCGATCGGGATCGCGCACCGAGAGCCGCAGCAGGATTTCCGGCGCCTCGGTGGCCGGCGACAGCGGGCCCCAGCACGACGAGAGTCCGACCAGCTCGGTGTGGGTCGCGGCGAAGCGGAGGTCGAGGCGCTTCCAGAACAGCTCGGCGAACGCGCGCGCCTTGGCGGCGGCCTCGGGCCCGCACAGGATCAGCGTGCCGCTCGCCTTCCAGCCGTCGAAGTACGAGGCGCTCACCTTGAGCATCGACGGCGCCGGCCGCCCGCGGACTCCCCATACGCGCACGCGGTCGCGCCCGACCTGTTCGAGCCGAATCGTGCCGAAATCCGCGACCACGTCGGGCGTGATGTAGGCGCGCGGATCTCCCATTTCGTAGACCAGCTGCTCCTTCACGGTGCGCTTCGTCACGCGACCGCCGGTGCCGGCGTGCTTGGTGACGATGAACGAACCGTCGGCGAACACCTCGAGCAGCGGATAGCCGATGTCGGCCAGGCGTGGGATCGTCCGCCAGTCGGTGAAATTGCCGCCGGTGCTCTGGGCCCCGCACTCTACGATGTGGCCGGCGACGATCCCGGCGGCCAGCCGGTCCCAGTCGTCCGGCGCCCAGCCGAAGGCGTGGATCATCGGCGCGAGGGTGATGCCGGTGTCGGTGCAGCGCCCGGTGACCACGACTTGCGCACCGGCGCGCAGGGCTTCGACCACCGGCCAGGCGCCGAAGTAAGCGTTGGCCGACGACACGCGATCGCGAATCGAGGAGAACCTCGCACCGGTGTCCATGTCGTCGAGCGAGACGCCCAGTGCGTTCAGCTCGCCGAGTCGCTCCATCAGATCGTCGCCGACCACGGCGGCGACGTCGAGCGACTTTCCTTCGAGCTGCGCCATCTCGAGCAGCGCGCCACGACAGGCGAGCGGGTTCACGCCGCCGGCATTCGAGATCGCGCGCACGCCGCGTTCGAGCAGCAGCGGCAGCGTCTCGCGCACCTGCGCCACGAAGTCACGCGCGTAGCCGGCGCGCGGATCGCGCGCGCGCTGCTTTTGCATGATCGACATGGTGATCTCGGCAAGGAAATCGAGCGTCACGTAATCGACGGGACCGAGCTCGACCTGGCGCCGAAACTGGCGGAGATCGTCTCCCCAGTAACCACCCGCGTTGGCGATGCGAATGCTGTCGGCCATGGCGCCGGAAACCTAGCATAGCGAGGTTGCCGGACCCGCAATCGCGTGCTAGTTTCGCCGGTCCACGCGGCTGTCGATGGGTCCTGCCGCCTCACGGCTCGGGCTCACGCGCTTCCGGCCGCGGGCTCTCCGATCGAGGTTGCCATGTCCAGCACTCGCACCATCACGCTCGCCGATGTCGCGTGGCCGGGAGCCGGCGCGCTCGAAAACACGCTGCTGGTGGTTGTCGCGAGCATCCTCACCGCGCTCGCCGCGCAAATCGCGATTCCCGTCTCCTGGACGCCGGTTCCGATCACGGGACAGACCTTTGCCGTGCTGTTGAGCGGCGCTCTGCTCGGCCCGCGCCGGGGATTCCTGGCGCAGGCGCTCTATCTCATGGAAGGAGCGCTCGGGCTGCCGGTGTTCGCCGGATTAAGCGGCGGCCCGATCGTGTTCGCGGGCCCGACCGCCGGCTATCTCATCGCCTTCCCGTTCGCCGCCGCACTCACCGGCTGGCTCGCGTCGCGCGGCTGGGATCGCCGATTCCTCTCGACGTTTCTCGCCATGCTGATCGGCAGCTCGGTCATCTTCGCGCTTGGCGCCTCCTGGTTCTCGCGCTTCGTGCCCGCGTCGCAGGTGGCGATCGCCGGCGTGCTGCCCTTCCTGCCCGGGGACGCGATCAAGGCCGCGCTCGCCGCGCTCGCCCTTCCGGCCGCGTGGCGCGGTGCGCGTCACGGCGGCCTGCTTGGCTAGCACGAGCGGAGTTGTTGGCGGGGCGGTGAGCGTGCGAACCATCGCCGTGCTGGGTGCCGGCATCATGGGTCGCGGCATCGCCTACGTGTCGGCACTCGGGGGCTTCCGCACGTTGCTGCAGGATCCCGACGGAGCGCAGCTCGAGCGTGCGACGGCCGACATCTCCGCCAATCTCGAGAAGGGCGTGGCGATCGGCAAGGTCGAAGGACCGGCGGCCGCGGCCGCACAGAAGAATCTCGAGACGGTGCGCGCACTCGCCGAGGCGGTGGGTCGCGCCGATCTGGTGATCGAGGCGGCGCCCGAGAACATCGAGCTCAAGGTGCAGCTGTTCGCTCAGCTCGATCGCACGGCGCCGCCGCAGGCGATCCTCGCCTCCAACACCTCGTCGCTCTCGATCACCGAGATGGCCGCCGCCACCCGCCGGCCCGGGCACGTGATCGGCATGCACTTCTTCAATCCGGTGCCGCGAATGAAGCTCCTCGAGATCGTCCGCGCGCTCGAGACCAGCGACCAGACCCTCGCCGTCGCCTGTGAAGTCGGCGCGGCGATGCAGAAGGAGTGCGTAGTGGTGCGCGAGTCTCCGGGGTTCGTGACCAGTCGCATCAACGCCATGATCGGCAACGAGGCCTTCTACATGCTGCAGGAAGGCGTGGCCTCGGCGCGCGACATCGACAAGGCTCTCAAGCTCGGTCTCAACCATCCGATGGGGCCGTTCGAGCTGGTGGATCTGGTGGGCCTCGACACGCGCCTCGCGATTCTCAGATTCCTGCACCGGAGCCTGGGCGAGAAATTCCGTCCCTGCCCGCTCATGGAGCAGTACGTGGCGGCAGGCCGGCTCGGGCGCAAGGTGGGCCGCGGAGTCTACGAGTACGAGGGCGCGTCATGAGCCCGGCGAAGAAGCCGTCCGGGAAGCGGCCCGCCCGAAAATCCGCTTCGAAGCAAGCAGCCGCGAGGAGATCGGCGGCCAGGAAGTCCGCCGCGAAGCGACCGGTTGCGAGACGGCCGGGCGGGAAGCGCGCCCCGAAGAAGAAGCCCGCCCTCAAACTCGTGAGGCGCTCGAAGCCGCGCGCCGCGAAAGCACGCGCGGGCGCGCGCAAGCGCCCGGCCGCGAAACCATTCGCCGGCGCTCTCGCCACGGCCACCGCCAAGGATCTCGCCCTGTTCGATCTGGTGCGCGCACGGGTCGAGCTTTCGGCGGCCGTCCAGGGCATGACCGCCGCCTCGGCCGAGGTCCCGATCGCCGACGGCAAGTGGTCGCCCCGCCAGGTCGTGCTCCACGTCTACTACTGGGATCGTGAGATGCTGCCCTGGGTGGAAAAGACCTATCAGCGTGGGATCCGGCCGCCCCACACCATGGACGACATCCTGGCCGAGAACGAATCGTCGCAGCGCGAGCTCGCCGGACACGACTGGGAAACGGCGAAGCGGATGTTGCAGCAGGCGCGCGAGGCGCTGATCGAGGCTCTTCAGTCGCTGCCCGAGGAGCCGGCCGAGATCTGGACTTCCGAACATCCGCTCGGCTGGCTGGTGCGCATTCTCTCGAAGCACGATCGTCACCACGCCGGGCGCCTCAAGCAGGCGCGCGCCGGCGGAACGCCCAGCGAGACCGCGTCCCACACCTGATCGAGGAGGTTTCCATGCCGTCCGACATCGCCGCACGCGCCGCCGGTGAGCCCGCCGCCGAGCCCTGGACGCGCGCGCGAGTGATCTCGGCGCTGGCCACGGCGCGCGCCGAGCTGCTCGACGCGATCGCCGGCCTCACCCCACGCGACGCGGAACGGCCGATGGGGCAGGGGAAGTGGAACGCGCGCGAGACCGTGCTCCATCTGGTGGCGCGCGATCGCGCCCGGGTGCGCGAGATGGAGGCGGCGATCAGCGGCGCGCAGCCGAGCTGGCGCGGCCACGAGGCGCCGGAGTACGCGCAGCTCAACGCGCGCGAAGTCGGCGAGCTGCGCTCGCACAGTTGGGAGCAGGCGCTGGGGCTGCTCGACGCCACGCGCCGCGAGCTGCAGGAACGGCTGGCCACGGTTCCCGAGGAGCCGTCCACGATCTGGCAACCGGAGCATCCATTTGGCTGGATGATGGAAGCGCTGCACGCGCACGATCGCCATCACGCGGCCGCGATTCGGCGCTGGCGCGCCGCGAATAAGATTTAGGTTTGACTGTCTTAGGCCTTTGATTCTCTGGAGAAAAAAATCATGACCGACACGCTCGCGCCGGTGGCCCCCGCGCGACTGATCATCAACGGCGAAGCGGTGGACGCCGCCTCCGGCCGCACCTTCACCACCACCAATCCCGCCACGGAGGAAGTGATCACCACCGTGGCGGAAGCCGGCATCGAGGATGTCGAGCGCGCGGTGCGCGCCGCCCGCGCGGCGTTCGAGAGCGGACCCTGGCCGCGCATGCGGCCGGCGGAACGCCAGCGCATCCTGTGGAAGCTCGGCGATCTGATCCTCGAGCACGCCGACGAGATCGCGCGGCTCGAAACGCTCGACAACGGCAAGCCGATCTTCGAATCGCGCCAGATCGACGTGCCGATGGTGGCGAGCTGCTTCCACTACTTCGCCGGCTGGGCCACCAAGCTCTACGGTGACACCATTCCGGTGAGCCCGAGCTGGTTCACCTACACGCTGCGCGAACCGATCGGCGTGATCGGCGCGATCATTCCGTGGAACTTCCCGATGATCATGGTGGGGTGGAAGTGCGCGCCCGCGCTGGCCGCCGGCAACTGCGTGGTGCTGAAGCCGGCCGCCGAAACGCCGCTCACCGCGATCCGCATCGGCCAGCTGGCGCTCGAGGCCGGCCTGCCGCCGGGCGTGCTCAACGTGGTGCCCGGTCCGGGCAGCGTGGTCGGCATGGCGCTGGTGCGGCATGCGGGCGTGGACAAGATCTCGTTCACCGGGTCGACCGAGGTCGGCAAGCTGATCATGCGGGAAGGCGCCGAGAGCGTGAAGAAGCTCACGCTCGAGCTGGGCGGCAAGTCGCCCAACATCGTGTTCGCCGACGCCGATCTCGAGGCTGCGGTGCGCGGCGCCACCACCGGCATCTTCTACGGCAAGGGCGAAGTCTGCGCCGCCGGTTCCCGCGTGCTGGTCGAGCGCTCGATCCGCGACGAGTTCGTGGCGAAGCTGACCGAGCGCGCGAGGAAGCTGGTGCCGGCCGATCCGCTCGACCCCAAGACGCGGCTGGGCTCGCTGGTCAGCGCGAAGCAGATGAATCGCGTGCTCGACTACGTGAAGATCGGGGTCCAGGAAGGCGCGAAGCTGGTCGCCGGCGGAGAGCGCCAGCCGGTGAACGGCAAGGGCGCGTTCGTGCAGGCAACGGTGCTCGACCACGTCGAGAACTCCATGCGTGTCGCGCAGGAGGAGATCTTCGGCCCGGTGCTGGCGGTGATCGCGTTCGACGACGTCGACGACGCGGTCCAGAAGGGCAACGACGTGGAGTTCGGGCTCGCTTCCGGCGTGTGGACCCGCGACGTGAAGAAGGCCCACCAGGTGGCGCGGCGGATCAACGCCGGCACGGTGTGGGTGAATCTCTACAATTTCTATGATCCCGGCATGCCTTTCGGGGGTTTCAAGCAATCCGGATTCGGGCGCGATCTCGGCCCCGACTCGTTGCGCGACGTGACGCAGGTGAAGAGCGTCTGGATGAATTTGGAGTAATTGCCTTCATGCGCAGGCTGATTTACGTAGCGATATTCACCGACCGCTTCGACGACATGCGGGAGTTCTATGAACGCGGGCTCGGGCTTCCGGCTCGCGCCACCTCGCGGGGCTGGATCGCCTTCGACACCGCCGGCGCCTCGCTCGCCCTTCGCCGGGTCGACGATCCCAAGCGCCAGGGAATCATCGGGCGCTTCGAAACCGAAGATCTCGAGGAGGCGCTGGCCGAGCTTCACGAGCAGGGCCTCGACCCCGAGGAGATCGAGAACTTCGATCTCGGTCGCGCCGCCAGCTACTTCGATGGCGACGGCAACCTGATCTCGCTGCTGCAGCCTTCGACGCCCGCGCCATCCGGCGCCGGACCCACGCTCAATTCGCTGATCCTGAACGTGGGCGACATGGTGACGGCCACCACCTTCTATCGCGATCGATTCGGACTCAGGCCGCTCGTCCAGTCCACCTGGTGGACGGAGTTCGACACCGGCGCGACCCGGCTCACGCTGCATCCGCGCGTCTCCGCGACCGACGAGCTTCGCCACAACGCGCAGCCGATCGTAGTCGGGCTGGCGGCGCCGAGCCTGGAGGAGCTGCACCACGAGCTGATCGGCCGCGGCCTCGATTTCAGCGGCGGGCCGGTCGAGCAGCGGTATGGTCGCTTCGCCGAGATCGAAGATCCGGATGGAAACGTGGTGCTGTTCCGCGAGAGCGGCCCGCGCCACGCTCCGGCACCGGAAGACCTGGCGGAGTCCTACGAGGACGACTCGCCGCATCAGGCCGCGATGCGCAGCCCGGCGCGCAAGGCCGCGCGCGCGACCAGCCGCGTGGCGATCAAGCCGGCGTACAAGCCGAAGAAGTCGGCGGGCACGAACGGCGCCGGTGCGGCGAAGGCGCGCCGCAAGACCGCGACGGTTCGCGGCGAGGGTCCTGCGGGAACGCGCCGGAAGCCCCTGCGCTCCAACGATCCCGAGCGCGTGAGATTGCGCCCGGCCTCCGGACATCTGCGCGAGGCCGAGCGGCGCACGCTCGAGCGCAAGAAGCGCGCGGTCGCGGCCGCGAGCCGCCGCAAGCCGGTGAAGCGTGCTGCGGCGAACGCTTCGCGCACCCGGCGTTCGGCCTCGAAGAGCCGGCGAGCCGCTCCGCGACGCGGCCGGTGAGCGGGCGCGTCGTTCTCGCCGGCGGCGTGCGCACGCCAATCGGCAACTTCGGCGGCGGGCTGGCCGGTTCTTCCGCCGCCGAGCTGGGCGGTCGCATGGCCGCCGCGGCGCTCGAGCGCGCCGGAGTACCCGCGGGCGCGATCGACGAGGTGATCGTCGGCCACGCGCGCCAGGCTGGAAATGGCCCCAACCTCGCCCGGCAGGTGGGGCGTCGCGCGGGCCTCGCCGACTCGGTCCCGGCGTTCACGATCAACAAGGCGTGCGCCTCGGGCCTGCAGGCGGCGGTGTCGGCCGCGCAGAGCGTGCGGCTCGGCGATTCGCAGGTGGTGCTGGCGGCCGGCACCGAGCACATGTCGAGCATTCCCTTTCTGGCGATGGACGTGCGCTGGGGGAAGAAGCTGGGTGACGAGCCGCTGCTCGACGCGATGTATCGCGACGGCTATCTCTGCCCACTTTGTAATCTATTAATGGGAGAGACCAGCGAGACACTGGCGATCGAATACCGGATCTCGCGCGAGGAGCAGGATCGCTATGCGCTCGAGTCCAATCGCCGCGCCGCCCGCGCGTGGAACGAGGGCCGATTCGCTCGCGAAGTCGTGCCGATCACGGTCGGCGAGGGAAAGCGGGCGGTCACGGTCGAGCGCGACGAGCATTTTCGCGCCGACGCCTCGCTCGACGAGATGGCGAAGCTTAGGCCGGTTTTTAGTAGCTCCGGCTCGATCACCGCCGGCAATGCGTCCGCGATCACCGACGGCGCGGCCGCGATCCTGGTGATGAGCGAGGAGGCGGCGCGGCGGCATGGGGTGACCGCGCAGGCCGCGATGCTCGGCGCGGTGAGCGTGGGCGTGGATCCGGCGCGGATGGGGATCGGCCCGGTGCCCGCGGTGAAAAAGCTTCTCGAGAAGCAATCGCTGAGGCTCGAGGACGTCGATCTCGTCGAGCTGAACGAGGCGTTCGCTTCGCAGGTGCTGGCCTGCGATCGGGATCTGCACTTCGACCGCGAGCGCCTCAACGTGAATGGCGGCGGCATCGCGCTCGGCCATCCCACCGGCTGCAGCGGCACGCGCATCCTGGTGACGCTTCTCCACGAGCTCGAGCGCGTGAAGGGCCGCTATGGCATCGCGACGCTCTGCGTCAGCGGCGGACAGGGAATGGCGGTGCTGGTGGAGCGCGTCTAGACGACGCCGGATCACGGCGTGCCGGCGGCCCGCGCCTCGGCGGCCGCCTGTCGTTTGCCATTCATGAAGTCCTGGCCGAATTCCCGTTCGGCCACGTACTGATTGTGGGCGCGGCAGAGCTGGCGCACGTTGGCCACGGTTGATTCACCCCCGCGGGCCACCGGAATCACGTGATCGAACTCCAGCCCGTGCCGCGCGTCGCAGCGCTTCC
>DATKAB010000126.1 GCA_035498555.1 Candidatus Sulfotelmatobacter sp. | reverse complement strand
TCAGGAGCAGCTGTCGTGACAGGGCCAAAGAGACTCCCATCCCTGGAAGAGGGGGGTGGACCCCGTCGAGCCCGGCCCGGCGGGGTCGACGGAGTTTTCGGCACTCCGGCGGTCGGTCTGGAGCGCCTTTTCCGGCCGGCTTTTCCGGGCGAGACCCCATCCGCTAGACTGCCGCACCATCATGACGGCACATTCGCGGCTCGAGTCCTGGGTTCGGGACATGGCGCTGCTCTGCCAGCCCGACCAGGTGGTGTGGTGCGACGGCTCGCCCGAGGAATACCAGCGGATGCTCAAGCTGCTGGTGCAGGGCGGCACGGCCCAGTGGCTGGATTCCAACCGGCGTCCCAACAGCGTGTTCGTGCGCTCGGACCCGGCCGATGTGGCGCGAGTCGAGGAATTCACCTTCATCTGTTCCAGGACGCGGGAAGAGGCGGGCCCCACGAATCACTGGCGCGAGCCGACCGAGATGCGCGCCCATCTGACCCAGCTCTTCACCGGCGCGATGAAGGGACGGACGCTCTACGTCATTCCCTACAGCATGGGGCCGATCGGCTCGCCGATCGCCAAGATCGGCGTGGAGCTGACCGACTCCCCGTACGTGGTCGCCAACATGCACATCATGGCTCGGGTCGGGAAGACGGTGCTCGAAGCGCTGGGCGGCGATGGCGAGTTCGTGCGCGCGCTCCATTCGGTCGGAGCACCGCTGGCCGACAACGCTCCCGACGTTCCCTGGCCGTGCAACGCCGCCAACAAGTACATCACCCACTTTCCCGAAACCCGCGAGATCTGGTCGTTCGGTTCGGGCTATGGCGGCAACGCGCTGCTCGGCAAGAAGTGCCATGCGCTGCGCATCGCTTCGGTGCAGGCGCGTGACGAGGGCTGGCTCGCCGAGCACATGCTGATCCTGGGACTCACCCATCCCGAGGGGCGCAAGATCTTCATTGCCGCAGCTTTCCCATCGGCCTGCGGCAAGACCAATCTCGCCATGCTGCAGCCGACGCTGCCGGGCTGGAAAGTGGAGACCATCGGCGACGACATCGCGTGGATGAAGTTCGGCCCTGACGGCCGACTCCACGCCATCAATCCCGAGTCCGGCTTCTTCGGCGTCGCCCCGGGCACCAGCTCGCGCACCAATGCGAACGCCATGGCGACCATGGCCGGCAATTCGATCTTCACGAACTGCGCGCTCACCGCCGAACAGGACATCTGGTGGGAGGAGATGACCGAAGCCCCGCCCGCCGAGTTGAGCGACTGGCTGCGTCGCCCTTGGACGCCGAAGAGTGGCCGCAAGGCCGCGCATCCCAACGCCCGCTTCACCTCACCGGCGCGCCAGTGTCCGGTGATCTCGCCGTCGTGGGAGGACCCGAACGGGGTGCCGATCTCGGCGATCCTGTTTGGCGGCCGCCGCGCGACGGTGGTGCCGCTGGTCTACGAGTCGCGCTCGTGGCAGCACGGCACGTTCATCGGCTCGATCATGAGCAGCGAGACCACCGCCGCCGCCGCCGGCAAGGTCGGCGCGCTGCGTTTCGATCCGTTCGCCATGCTCCCATTCTGCGGGTACCACATGGGCGACTACTTCGCGCACTGGCTCAGGATCGGGGCGCGCGCCGACGCCACGAAGTTGCCGCGCATCTATCACGTCAACTGGTTCCGCAAGGGCGACGACGGCAAGTTCCTGTGGCCCGGCTACGGCGACAACAGCCGCGTGCTCAAGTGGGTGTTCGAACGCGTGACCGGCAGCGGGCAGGCGGTCGAGACCCCGATCGGCCTGGTGCCCGCGCCCGGCGCGCTGGACACGAGCAATTTCAAGATCACGCCCGGCGCGATCGACCAGCTCCTGCGCGTCGATATCGAGGCGTGGAGCAGCGAGCTGATCGCGATCCGCGAGCACTTCGAGCGCTTCGGCAAGCACCTGCCGCAGGGGCTCAGCGACGAGCTGGCGACGCTCGAGCAGCGGCTCCACGCCGCCAAGGTCGACGCCAACGCTTGAGAGCGGCCGGGCGCCCGCGCCGGCGAGCTACCGCACCGGCGCGAGGTCGCGCGGGATCGCGACCGTCAGGTTCTCCGGACCCTGCTCGGTGACCAGCACGTCGTCCTCGATCCGGATGCCTCCGAACTCGAGCAGCTCGTCGACCCGAGACCAGTCGACCGCATCGGCGTACTGAGCACGCCGCGCCGCGTCCTTCAAGAGCGGCGGCATGAAATAGATGCCGGGCTCGACGGTGATCGCGTAGCCCGGCTCGAGCGGCAGATCGGTGCGCAGGTTCTTGAGCCCCGGCCGGGTGCTGCGCACGCGGCCACGCAGATAGCCGCTCGCGTCGCGGACGCCGAGCCCCACCATGTGGCCGAGCCCGTGCGGGAAGAACAGCGCGTGCGCGTCGCGTTCGACCAGCGAATCGGCCGAGCCCTTGAGAATCCCGAGATGCGCAAGGCCTTCGGCGACCTCGCGGCAGGCGGCGAGATGGACGTCGCGCCACTCGGTGCCGGGAGTGCAGCGGGCGACGCCGCGCTCGAGGATTCCCAGCACCACCTGATACAGCTCGCGGAAGAAACCGGCATCGGTGGTGCCCGGCGACGCGCCGCTCTCGGCGCGCCAGGTGCGCGTCACGTCGGCGGCGTAACGCGACACCTCGGCGCCGGCATCGATCATCAGCAGGTCGCCCTCGCGCAGCTTGCGCCCACCGGGCGTGAAATGGAGCACCGCGGTGTTGGAGCCGGCGGAGACGATGGTGCCGTAGGCGGGCCGGTCCCCGCCGTGGCGGAAGAACTCGGCCTCCAGCTCGATCTGGATCTGTCGCTCGCTCGCGCCCGGGCGGATCAGCCGCTCGACCGCCGCGAAGCCCGCCGCGGTCGCCGCCGCCGCGCGCTTCATGCGCTCGATTTCGACCGCGTCCTTGGGACGCCGCGCGTGCATCAGCGCTTCGCCCAGCTCGTCGGTGCGCGCCGCCTCGCCGCGCAAGCCGGCCAGCGGGACGCCGAGCATCACCAGCGGCCGACCGCGCCGCGCCGCCAGCCAGCCGGGCAGGATCTGCAGCGACGTCCCGGGCGAATCGGTGCGCCCTTCCCAGATCCGCTCGGCCTCGGTGACGTCGGGAACGAAGTCGGTCCAGCCTTCCTTGGGATCGAAGGCCAGCACGCCGCCGACGGTTTCGCGGTCGGTGAGATAGAAGTAGTCGGAGTGGGCGACAAAGGGATAGGTCTGGTCGGCGCCGCCGGGAATCCCGATCGGCTCGCCGGCCCCGAGCAGCACGAACTCGTCGGTGAGATTCCAGGCGTCGGCGACGCGCTTGCGTCGGGTCTCAAGGTAGTGGCTCATGCGGGAAATCTACTGCACCCAACCGGCTGGCGGGAAGCGTCAAGCCTCGCTAGACTGCGTGGCGCCTGTCCGAGTCTCCTGCCGCTGGATCCACAGGGAGGGAATCCCACGTGCTGCTCGAAGCCGAACCGGGGCTCGTCCCCGCGCTCCAGAAGGTGTTTTCGGTCTACGCCGCGTTCTGGGTCACGGTGCTGGTGGTGCTGTTCGTCGCAGTCGGCCTCCTGAGCAGGAAGCGCGAGCAGATCTTGTCCAAGTCCCAATCGCACGAGGGCCACTCCCACCACTGACTACTCGCGGGAGTGCCGTGGCGGTCACGCCTGCCGATGCGGCGCTGAATCCGCCGCGCCGCGCCTACGCCGGACTGTTCGCGCTCTCCGCCGGGGCGCTGCTGTTCCAGGTCACCTTCGTCCGCATCTTCTCGGCCGCGATCTGGTACCACTTCGCCTTCCTGGTCGTCTCGGTCGCGCTGTTCGGCATCGGCGCGAGCGGGGTCGCGATGGCGATCGCCGATCGCCGATCGGCGACGTCCGGCTCGCGCGCCTCGGCCATGCCGTGGGCGGCGCCGCTGCTGTTCGCGCTCACCGCGATCGGCGCCCATCTCGGGGCGAGCGTCATCCCGTTCTCCCCGTTCCGCATCCTGCAGCAGCCGGCGCAGGTGCTGTGGTTCCTGCTCGACGACCTGCTGCTGGCGCTGCCGTTCTTCTTCTTCGGCTCGACGGTGGCACGCGTGCTCGGCCGCTGGCCCGAGCGCGCCGGCCGGCTCTATGCGTTCGATCTGGCCGGCGCCGCGCTGGGGACGCTGCTGGTGTTCGTGGCCCTGCCGGCACTCGGCGCCCGCGGCGCGATCGCGCTCTCGGCGGCGCTCGGGGCGATCGCCGCCTGGCTGATGGCGCCGCCCGGACGCGCGCGGATGCTCAGCGGCGGCGTCGCGCTGCTCCACCTGCCGCTGCTGCTCTGGCCCGCGTTGCTGCCCGACGTGCGGCTCGACGACAGCAAACCGGTGGTGCAGGAGGTTCGTGATCGCGGCGGGCGGCTGGCCTCGACGACCTGGAGCCCGCTGGCGCGCGTGGACGTGGTGGATCGCCCGAACGCTTCGCCGATGATCTTCCTCGACGCCGGCGCCGCCACCCCGATCGCGCCGCCGCGCACCGCCGCCACGGCTCTCGCCGACGTGAGCGCGCTGCCCTATGCCCTGCGCCGCGGCGGCTCGGTGGTGGTGATCGGCTCGGGCGGCGGCATCGACGTGCAGAACGCGCTGGCGCTGGACGCCGCGCGCATCACCGCGGTCGAGATCAATCCGGTGATCATCGACCTGGTCACACATCGCTATGGCGAGACGGTGGCCTACGCGTTCGCCAATCCGCGCGTGACACTGGTGCGCGACGAAGGGCGGAGCTGGATGGCCAGGAGCCGCGCGCGCCAGGACGTGATCCAGATCACGCTCATCGACACCTGGGCGGCGAGCGCGTCGGGCGCCTACAGCCTGTCCGAGAACTACCTCTACACCGTCGAAGCGATGAGCACGTTCCTCGATCACCTCGCGCCCCACGGCTTGCTCGCCATCACCCGCTGGTATTACGAGGCGCCGCGCCTGGTCTCGCTGATCCGCGCGGCGCTCGAGCGGCGTGGAGTGCGGGAACCCTCGCGTCACGTCATGGTGATCGAGGAGCGGCTTCGCTCGCTGGTGCTGGTGAGCCCCGAGCCGCTGACCGACGCCGATGTGTCCGCGGCGCGCGCCTTCGTCGCCGCCGATCCGCAACGCCAGCTCCAGCACGATCCCCTGGCCCCGTCCGACACCAGCTTCTTCGGCGCGTTCCTCGGCACGCGCGATCCGAGGAGCTTCTATACCGCCACCGATTTCGCGCTCGCGCCGGTCTCCGACGACAGCCCGTTCTTCTTCCAGATGACGCGCTGGAGTCGCGTCCGGCTCGGCGCGTTGCGCCACTTCACCGGCCGCGGCTTCCTCGAGCCGCTGGCGATCCCGGTCGCCCAGATCGTGCTGCTCACGGCGCTGGCGCTGGCGGTGGTGCTGTCGGCGGGATTGCTGGCGGTGCCGCTGCTCGCGGGCGCGGCGCCGCCTGCGCAGCGCTGGCGATGGCTGGCGTACTTCCTGGCGCTCGGGGTCGCCTATATCGCGGTCGAAGTCGTGCTGATGCAGCGGCTGGCGCTGCTGCTCGGCCATCCGACCTACTCGGTGACGCTGGTGCTGTTCGCGATTCTGCTGTTCTCGGGACTCGGCGCGGGCTGGGTGGATCGGCGGCCGGCGGGTCCGGGGCTCGCGATGCCGTTGCTTGGCGCCCTGCTGGTCTCGATCGGGTTCGTGGCGGTGGTGCTGCCGAGGCTCGTGCCGCTGTGGCTGCCGCTGGCGCTGCCGGTGCGCGCCGGCGCGGCGCTGCTGGTGATCGCGCCGCTGGCATTCGTGATGGGCATGCCGTTCCCGCTCGCGGTGCGGCGGCTGGGCGGACGCGCGCCCGGAATCATCGCGTGGGGCTGGGCGGCCAACGGCTGTGGCAGCGTGATCGGTTCGGTGGCGGCGGTGCTCGGGGCGATGCTCATGAACTTCAGCGCGGTGCTGCTGGGTGCCGGGGCGGTCTACGCTCTGGCGATGGTGCTGTTGGCGCGGGATCCGCCAAGGCAAACCTCCGAGCGATGAGGCCGGGGCCGAGGCCGCGGCCTCCCAGATGCGCTAGAGTGCCGCTTCGGATGCTGGCGGCGCACGGCCAGCTCGACACTTCGACCCGGGATCTCCCATGACCCTCCAGAAAGACGCCCCGGCGCGCTTCGGGCGCGCGGTGCGCGACCTGTGGCCGCTCGACCCGGCGATGCTCTACCTCAATCACGGCACGGTGGGCGTCACGCCAAGGCGCGTGCTCGAAACGCAGCAGCACCTCCGCGACGAGATCGAGCGCGAACCGGCGCGCTTCCTGCTGCGCGAGCTGTCGATGGGGCAGAGCCCGGCGCGCAAGGAACCGCCGCGGCTACGCGTCGCCATGCGACCGGTGGCCGAGTTCATTCGCGCGCGGCCCGAGGACGTCGTGTTCGTCGAGAACGCCACCACCGGCGCGAACGCCGTGCTGCACTCGTTCCCGTTCGAGCGCGGCGACGAATGCCTGGTGACCGAGCTCAACTACGGCGCGGTCACCCATGCCGCCCGCCACGCCGCCGAGCTGCGCGGCGCCACCGTGCGCAGCATCGAGATGCCCTATCCGGTCGGGGATCCCGCGACCTGCGTCGAGACCATCGCCGCCGCAATCGGACCGCGCACCCGGCTGCTGGTCGTCGATCACATCACGTCCGAGACCGCGCTGGTCATGCCGATTCGCGCGATCGCCGAGCGCTGCCGTGCCCGTGGCGTCGCGATGCTGGTGGATGCGGCGCACGCGCCCGGTCAGCTCGACCTCGACGTGCCGTCGCTGGGCGTCGATTGGTACGTGGCCAATCTCCACAAATGGGCGTGCGCGCCGCGGAGCTGCGCGTTCTTGTGGGCGCGGGCCGACCGCCAGGCCGGGCTTCACCCGAGCGTCATCTCCTGGGGCTACGGCAAGGGTTTCCTCGAAGAGTTCGAGATGGTCGGCACGCGCGACAACACTTCCTACCTCGCCGCGCCGGCCGGCCTCGAATTCATGCGCGACCTGGGCCTCGACGAGATGCGCCGGTATCAGCACGCGCTGGCCATGGAGACCGGCCGCATCCTCACGCGGCGCTGGGGCACCACGGTGGAAACGCCCGAGTCCATGATCGCGGCGATGATCACGGTGCCGGCGCCATCCTCGATCGGCAGCACTCGAGAAGATGCCCAGCGGCTCCGTGACGCGCTGCTGTTCGAAGATCGAATCGAAGTGCAGGTCCACGCGATCCGGGGGCGGGTCTGGCTCCGGATCTCGGCACAGGTCTACATCGAGCCCGCCGACATCGAGCGGCTCGGCGAAGCGGTGGCGAAGCGGGCGTAGCGCTCGCAGGGGGGCGATGATGTTTGCGGCCATGCTGGTGGTCTCGCTGGCCACCGCGCAGAACGCGCCGATGCCTTCGGCGGAGCAGGCGGTCAGTTCGGGCGTATTCATCACCCGGCTCGGCACCGACACCATTTCGGTCGAGAAGATCCAGCGGTTCGCCGACCACATGACCGGCAAAGTGGTGCGGCGCGTCCCGCGCACCACGGTGTTCGACTACGTGGTGTCGCTTCGCCCCGACGGCTCGCCCGATCACGCGATCTTCACCTTCGGTCCGCCGCCGGGAGTGAACGGCACGCCGCGCACGATCTTCGTTCGCGCCACCCCCGACTCGATGTACGCGGGGGAGAAGCGCGACACCCTGGTGATGCGCAGCTGGCCGCTGGCGCACGCGTTCCTCTCGATGCCCGACTCCTACGGCCTGTTCGAGCTGTGGCTCGCCGGGCTGCGCCGGTCGGGGCGCGACACCATGGGCCTGAATCTCGTCGGCCCGGTGGGCGGCGCGACCGGCCGGTTCTCGGCGACTCGCGGCGGCGGTGACACGGTACGCACCGTTCTCCCGCCCGGCCGCTACCTGCTCCTGGCCGATGCGCGGGGCCGGCTGCAGAAGCTCGATGCCACGACCAGCACCATCAAGCACACCGTGCAACGCGTGGCCGACGCGGATCTCAACGCGATCGCCGCGCACTTCGCCGCGGTGGACGCGAAGGGCGGCGCCTTCGGTCCGGCGGTCTCTTCGCGCGACACGCTGCGGGTGTCGATCGGCGTGGCCGACCTCAAGCTGGACTACGGACGTCCTTCGAAGCGCGGGCGCGTGATCTTCGATCACGGCGTGCTGGGCGACACGCTGTGGCGCACCGGCGCCAATGCCGCCACCCAGTTCTGGACCGATCGCGATCTCGTGATCGACGGCCGGACGCTGGCGGCGGGCAAGTACACGCTGTGGACGCGCGTCACCGGCGATGAGTACGCGCTGGTGTTCAACTCGCAGACCGGCCAGTGGGGCACCGAGCACGATCCCGCACGGGATGTGGCGCAGTTTCCCCTCACTCGCAGCTCGATGAAGTCCCCGCTCGAGATCTTCACGATCGGGATCGCCACGGTGCCGAACCGTCCCCAAGCCGGCGTGCTCCACCTGCGCTGGGACACCACCGATCTCTCGCTGCCGTTCTCGGTGAAGTAACCGGCGCCGCCGGCTAGTACGGCGTGTAGAACTTTTCCTCGAGCACTTCCGAGCCAAGCGCGACGTTCAGCTCGCGCTTGATCGCCGCGCGGCGATCGTTGGTGCGATAGATCGAGCGCGCCAGCTCGACGAAGTCCGAGTCGAACACCCGCTCGGCCTCCTTGCGCCGGATGCGATCCTCGATCTCCCACAGCGTCTCGTTCACGCTCTTCAACTCGGCGACCAGCTTCGCGACATCGCGCTTCGAGAGGGGCGAGGCCGCCCAGGTGGCGCGCATCAGCTCCAGCTCGCGCCGCACGTTGGCGAGCTTCGCCGCGTCGCGAATGCGTTCGGACTTGATTTCGAGAATCGTGAGCCGGTCGAGGAACTCGCCCGGCGCCGTGGGGACGTTGAGCAGCATGGGACCTCGCAGTGAGCCTCAGGTTAGGCGCTGGACTAGGGATGCGGCAAGCGGGCATGATGCCCGGCCATGACTCCAGACTCAGAGGATCGGCGCACCCACTCGGGGCGCGCGAACCACGTGCGTTCCACGCCCGCAGGCCATTCGCTCGGGGTTCTCCTGACCGCGGCGCTCGTCGTGATCGCGGCGGTGCCCCAGGCGCAGGCCGGCGCCTCGATTTCCGCGCCGCGCAAGCAGAGCGCCTCGGCCCCGAAGGAGAAAGAGCTGGCGCCGACGGCCCTCTCGGGCGACGAAAAGAAGCTGGTGGAAGCTGTGGACAAGGGGCTGCCGGCGGCATTTGCGCTGCTCGAGCGCGCCGTCAACCAGAACAGCGGCACCATGAATTTCGAGGGCGTGCGCGAAGTGGGGAAGATGTTCGAGCCCGAGCTGCAGAAGCTCGGCTTCACGACGGAATGGAGTGACGGCTCGAGCTGGAATCGCGCCGGCAATCTGATCGCGAAGCGCGCGGCCGCACGACCGGAACCGGCTCGCCGGCGCCCGGGAGTGCGAGACATCAAGGGCGCGAGTCAGGACACGATGGCCGTTCCCCACATCCTGCTGATCGGGCACATCGACACGGTGTTCGAGAAGGACAGCCCGTTCCAGCGTTACGAGAAGCTCACCGATTCGACGGCGAGTGGCCCGGGCGTCTGTGACATGAAGGGTGGCGACGTGGTGATGCTGCTCGCGCTCCAGGCGCTGAAATCGACCGGCGCGCTCGACCACATGAACCTCAGCGTCTATCTGGGCGGCGACGAGGAGCGGGCCGGCCTGCCGCTCGACCTCGCTCGCCGAGATCTGCATCAACTCGCTGAGACCGCCGACGTCGCCATTGGCTTCGAGGACGGCTCCGGGGATCCGCGCACCGCGGTGGTGGCGCGGCGTGGCTCGAGCTCGTGGACGCTCGCGACCGGCGGCACGACCTACCATTCGTCGCAGATCTTCCGCGACGACGTGGGTGCCGGCGCGATCTTCGAGGCGGTGCGGATCCTCGAGACCTTCCGGGATTCGCTGCAGGCGCAGCCGAATCTGACCTTCAGCCCCGGCACGATTCTCGGCGGCACCGAGGTGGCCTGGGATTCGGTCGCCAGCCGCGGCACTGCGTTCGGCAAGAACAACGTGGTCGCCGACAGCGCGATCGCGCACGGCGATCTGCGTGCTCTCGCCATCGATCAGCGCGAGCGCGTGAAGCAGACCATGAATGCGATCGTCGCCGCGCATCTGCCGCGCACCCGTGCGACCCTGACGTTCGACGAAGAGTATCCGCCGCTGTCCCCGACCGACGGCAACCGGCAGATGCTCTCGCTCTACGACCAGGCCAGCCGGGATCTCGGATTCGGTCCGGTCGAAGCCAGCGACCCCATGCGGGCCGGCGCCGCCGACGTCTCGTTCACCGCCTTCCATGTCGGGATGGCGATGGACGGCGTCGGGCTCAAGGGCGACGGCGCGCACTCGCCCGGCGAGACCGCGCGCCTGAATACGTTGCAGAGCCAGGCGAAGCGCGCGGCGGTGTTGCTCTCACGCCTTGGCGCGGAGTGGGGAAAGCTCAGGAAGTAGCGGCCGGCGCGCCCGAACCCGCGCGCTTACTTCCCGAGAGACAAGGCCGGGAACTACTTTCTCAAGACTTTATAGGCGTGATTCCACTGGCCGCTGTTGAATCCCGGCGCGCACCACAGGATGCACAGCGGCTCGATGGCGCGAGCGCCCTCGACGCCGCCGATGTCCTGCCACTCCCAGCCGAATTTCGCCAGCACGTCCTGCACCCGGGCCTTGGCATTGGCGTCGTTGCCGCAGATGAACATGGTTGGCTTGATGCCGGCGAAGTCGGGATTGACCATGAAGGCGTTGCCCACCGAATTGAACGCCTTGACGAACCGCGCGTCGGGGGCGAGGCGCTGCAGGCGTTCCATCAGTGACTGCTCGAGCGTCGTGAAGTAGTGGAGCACGCCGTTGGTGGGCGGCGCGTCGGCAATCGGATTGGTGGCGTCGATCACGACCTTGCCGGCGAGACTTGCGGGGCCGGCTTGCCGGACGGCGTCTTCGGCGGCGGTGCCCTTCACGGCGAGCACCACGATCTCGCCGAATCTCGCGGTGTCGGCCATGGTGCCGGTCGAAGCGCTCGCTCCGGCTCCCGATTTCCAGGCGGCGAGCTTGGCCGGGTCGCGGCTTCCTCGCATCACCTCGTAGCCATGCTTCAGAAAGCCGTTCGCCAGAACTTCGCCGACTTTTCCCGATCCGAGTACGCCGACCTTCGTGGCCATGAGCCTCTCCCCGGCAATGATTCGCTCGATTCCATCAAGAGCGCGACGGCGTGCGACACTGCTCCCGCGCGGCATTGGATGTCGCGTGAGGCGCTGGAGATGCCGGCGAGTTGAGAATTGTGGGCCTGCGGCGATCGCCAGACGTGTCGGGATGTGCGTGCCTGGCCGGCGGCCAGGCGCTTTCCCTTCATGAATGCCCCGGGGTGTGGACCGGGCGTCTCGGGCGGGCGCGGGAATCGCCCGCCCCTGCCGGCGTGGAGGAGAGCCTACGCCGCCTCGTCTTCTTCCTTGCGAATCGCGAATTGGGGCGCGCCCGTGGCGGGAGCGCCGCCGGCCGACATCTTGATACGCAGGCGCAGATTGTTGGCGCTGTCCGCCTGTCGCAGCGCCTCATCCTGCGTGATCTCGCCGCGGCGCAGGAGCTCGAACAGGGCCTGATCGAACGACTGCGAGCCGTCCAGCGCGTTGTCCTCGATGGCGGTCTTCAAGGCCCCGATCTCCCCCTTGGCGATGAGATCGGCGACGCGCGGCGTGTTCAGCATCACCTCGATCGCGGCGACGCGGCCCTCGCCGCTGGTTCGCGGAATCAGCCGCTGCGACACGATGCCGCGCAGGTTGAGCGCGAGCTGCGCGTAAAGTTGCGCCTGATGCTCGGCCGGGAAGAAGTTCAGGAATCGCTCCACCGCCTGATTCGCGTTGTTGGCGTGCAGCGTTCCGAGGACCAGATGCCCGGTCTCCGAAAAGTGCATCGCCGCCTCGACCGTCTCGGAGTCGCGCATCTCGCCGATCAGGATCACGTCGGGCGCCTGGCGCAGGGCGCTCTTCAGGCCCGCGGCGAACGAGGCGGTGTCGACGCCCACCTCGCGCTGCGTAATCACGCAGCCCTGATGTTCGTGCACGAACTCGATCGGGTCTTCGATCGTCAGGATATGGCCGCGGGTGTTCCGGTTGCGATGATCGACCAACGCCGCCAGCGTGGTGGACTTGCCGGCGCCGGTGGCACCCGTCACCAACACCAGACCGCGCTTCTGCATCACCAGCCCGAGCAGCGCCTTCGGCAGGCCCAGCTCGTCCGCGGTCGGCAGCCGGATCGGAATGATGCGCGCGACCAGCCCGACCTGGCCACGCTGCCTGAAGACATTGAGTCGAAAACGCCCGACGCCCTTGATCATGCGCGCGGTGTTGAGCTCGTGGGTCCGCTCGAACTCCGCCTGGTCGGCGGGAGAGAGCGCGGCGCGAATCAGCGCTTCGACCTCGTCGGCGGTGGCCGGACGCTCGGTCACCGCGATCGTGGCGCCGTCCACCCGCACCAGGGCCGGCGCCTCGGCGGTGAGATAGAGATCCGAACCCTGGCGCTCGCGGACCTGTCGCAGCAGTTCGTCGAGCGTCATCGGCCGAAGAATCCCGGTTTCTTGGGGGGCGTCGGCGGCCCCATGCCGCCGGTGGCGGGCGGGCGAGCCGCGGGTGGAGCCACCGGACGAGCCGCGCCGGCCGCAGACGGAGCCGCAGGGCGGGGAGCGCCGGCCGCCGGCGCCGCAGGCGGGCGCGCCGCCACGCCCGCGGCCGGCGTTGCGGGCTCGAAGCCGGAACCGACTCCGGCCGAGACCGTCGAGGTCGGCGCCGGCTGCTCGAACAGCTTGGGATTCGAAGAGCGCTTCATCGCCACCTCGCGGGCGAGGCGGCCCTGCATCACCAACTCGCGCAGGTGCTGATCGAGGCTGATCATGCCGTGCTGCGCGCCGGTCTGGATCACCGAGAGGATCTGCGCGGTCTTGTCCTCGCGAATCAGATTGCGCAGCGCCGGCACCCCCACCAGCACCTCGAGCGCCGCCACCCGGCCCTTGGCGTCCTTGGCGGGCAGCAGGGTTTGCGCCACCACGCCCTCGATCGATTCCGAGAGCATCGTGCGCACCTGCGCCTGCTGACCCGACGGAAATATGTCGATGATTCGATCGATCGTCTTCGACGCCGAGTTGGTGTGCAGGGTTCCGAACACCAGGTGCCCGGTCTCGGCGGCGGTGATCGCCAGCTGGGTGGTCTCGAGATCGCGCAACTCGCCGACCAGGATCACGTCGGGATCCTCGCGCAGCGCGGCTTTCAGTGCGTTGCTGAACGACTGCGTGTGCGGGCCGACCTCGCGCTGGGTCACCACCGACTTCTTCGGCTGATGCACGAATTCGATCGGGTCTTCGATGGTCAGGATGTGCAGCCGCTCGTTCGAATTGATCCAGTCCACCATGGCCGCCAGCGTGGTGGATTTGCCCGATCCGGTCGGGCCCGTCACCACCACCAGCCCGCGCTCGAGCTGGGAGAGCTGCTGCAGCACCGGCGGCATCGCCAGCTCCTCGAGCGACTTCACCTGCGAGGGCACGAGCCGGAACACCGCGCCGACGCCCTGCCGCTGCACCAGCACGTTGGCGCGGAAGCGCGAGAGCCCGGGGATTTCGAAGGCAAAGTCCAGGTCGTGGCGCTCTTCGAACACTTTCTTCTGCTCGTCGTTCATCAGGTCGTAGATCGCGGCCCGGGTGGCATCGGGTGAGAGCGGCGCCATTTCCAGCGGCCGGGTCTCGCCGCGCAGGCGAAGCACCGGCGCCATGCCGGGCACGATGTGTACGTCGGAAGCGCCCTGGTCCTTGGCGAAGGCGAGAATCGCGGTGAGGTCGATCGCCATCAGCTCACCGCCCGCGCCGCGTCGCCCGGATCCAGCTCGCCGCGCTCAACCAGGTCCCGAACGCGGTCGGGAAGCAACCGGAAGCCGTCGGCCTGAGCGAGCGCTCGTAATTCTCCGGCGTTCGCGCCGCGAAGGATCGCGGCGCGCATCGCATCGGTCGCGAACAGCGGCGCGAACACCGCTCGCCGTGCCGCGCCGCCGGATGAGGCGCCGCCGGAGTTCGCGACGCTCACCAGCCGCTGTTGGATCACGGCGTGCCAGCGCCGCGAGAGCAATGCGCGCCCCTCGGGGGTCGCGCTCATCGCCTCGAGCAGCGCGAATGGCTCTTCCCAGTCGGTGCGCGCCAGCACCCAGCGCGCATGAGTCGCGCTGCCCAGCACGCGGCGCACCCGCTTGCCGCTGAGGCCGTCGTCCAGCACCAGTCCGTCGGCCCCCTGCACGACCGCGATGCCGCTCCAGTGGCGCGCGAGCCGCCCGCTCACGACTTCGACGAGTCCGGATCCCGAGTTCCACCGTCGATGGTGGTTCGCGAACACCAGCCAGCGCCGGTCCTCGGTCGGCAGCTCCCGGAGCAGCGCCGCGAGCGTCGTGCTGCAGCCCGAACCGGTCGGCCCCGAGACCAGCACCAGGCCGGCGGGCTCGGCCGCCACCGCGCGCAGGCGGGCAAGGTCGATCGCCTCGAGCCCGAGCGAATCGAGGGTCGCGTGGTCGGTCGGGTCGCGCAGCAACCGGACCGTCACGGAGAGCCGGCCGTTCGTCACCAGCCGCGAAGCCAGGATCTCGCCCTCCATCCCGCCGATCTCGCACTCGAGCGCCTGCACGCGATGGCTGCTCCCCTCCCCGGCGGGCGGCATCCCCAGCGATTCGAGCCGCGCCAGCACCAGCTCGGCGAGCTGAGCGGGTTCGTCGGCGACCTTCTGGAGCACGGCGCCGACACGATGGAGCACGCGCAGGGAACTCTGAGAGCCCAGAAAATGCACTTCGTGCGCGCCGGCGCTCGTCGCGCGGCTGAGATGGAACTGAAAGAAGGTGTCGCCTGACTTGTCCCACACCACGTCGAAGTGGGGTGCCGCGCCCTTCGCCGCCTGCGCGAGCGGCGGCGCGGGGGCCGGATGCGACCGGCGCGAGTGCCGCGAGCCCCACACCGCGTCGAGTGCCCGCTCGATGGCGCTCGGAGTCGAAGCCACGCACGACACCGCGACGCCGGTCAGACGCTCCAGCTCCCGCACCAGATCAGGGTCGGTGGGGTCCGCGGCGGCCAGCGCCAGCTGTTCATCGGAACGGACCAGCGGCACCACCTGCAGCCGGCGCAGCGTGGATTCGGGAAACGATTTCACCAGCTCGGGATCGAGGGTGTCGGCGCGTACGTCCACGAACGAGAGACCGAGCTGGCGCGCCAGCGCCCAGGCGATGTCCTCCTCGGAGACGTAGCCGAGCTCGACCAGGGTCTCGCCGATGCGCTTGCCGGTGGCGCGTTGCCGCTCGAGTCCGGCCTGGACCTGCGGCTCGGTCACCACGCCGGCCTCGATCAGGATCTGCGTGATGTTCTTGCGCGGACTGGAGGGGGGCGCCGACATGCGGGGTTCCCGGGCCGATCGGTAGGGGGCGAACGACGGTGCCGCGGACTGCCCAGTCGGTATCGGAACCCCGCCGCGAAACTTGAGAGATCGCTTGCGGGATAGGGAAAGGCGCGCCCCGGTCCTGCGGGATCGGGACGCGCCCCTGGGGCCGGAGGCCGGAACCGCCTAGCCGGCCGACTGAACCTGGGGCTGCTCCACGCGTTCGCTGCTCGAGCCGGCGCGGTGGCGCGGGGCCGAGCGACCACGCGAGAGCCGGCGCTGGAAGGCGTCGAGATAGGTATAGAAAACCGGCGTCACGTAGAGCGTGACGACCTGCGAGAAGGCGAGTCCGCCGACCACCGCGAGCCCGAGCGGCCGGCGTGATTCCGAGCCGGCGCCGAGGCCGACCGCGATCGGCAAGGTGCCCATCAGGGCCGCCATGGTGGTCATCATGATCGGCCGGAAGCGGACGGTGCATGCCTGGATGATCGCTTCCCGCGCCGACTTGCCCTGCTCGCGCTCGGCGTCGAGCGCGAAGTCGATCATCATGATCGCGTTCTTCTTCACCAGTCCGATCAGCATGATCACGCCGACGAACGCATAGATGCTGAGGTCGGTGCGGAAGATGACCAGCGTGAGGAGCGCGCCGAAGCCCGCGAACGGGAGACCCGAGAGAATCGTGAGTGGGTGAATGAAACTCTCGTACAGGATGCCGAGCACCAGGTAGATCACCAGCACCGCCAGCAGCAACAGCCACAACAGACCCTGCTGGCTCGATTGGAAGACCTGGGCGGTGCCGCTGAAGTTGGTGTTGACGTTGGAAGGCAGCGTTTCGCGGGCCACTCGCTGCACCGCGTCCACCGCCGCGCCCAGGGAGGCGCCGGGCTTCAGATTGAACGAGATCGTCACCGCCGGGGACTGGCCCTGGTGGTTCACGGTCAGGGGACCAACGTCGGAAGCAAGCGTGGCGACCGCGCCGAGCGGGACCAGATCCCCATTCTTCGACGGCACGTAGAGGTTGCCGAGTGCGGTGGGATCACGCTGGAATTCCGGCTTCAGCTCGAGGATGACCCAGTACTGGTCGTCGGCGGTGTAGATCGTGGAAACCTGTCGCGACCCGTAGGCGTCGTAGAGCGCCTGCTCAATGTCGTTCGCCGAGACGCCCAGCGCCGCCGCCCGGTCGCGATCGATATTGACCGACACCTGCGGGTTCTTGATCTGCAGGTCGCTGGTCACGTCCTGCAGCTGTGGAACGTCCTGGAGCCTGGCCAGCAGCTGGTTCGAGCTGTCGTAGAGCTCGTTGATGTCCGAGGTCTGGAGCGTGAACTGGTACTGGCTCTTCGACGAACGTCCCCCGACGCTGATCGAAGGCGGGTTCTGCAGGTACACGCGGATCCCCGGCACGCGCGCCAGCTTCGGCTGCAGCTCGCGGATGATGTCGTCGGCCGAGAGCTTGCGCCGGTTACGGGGCTTGAGGCGCAGGAGCAGGCGGCCCTGATTGACCGAGGAGGTCGGCCCGCCCGCGCCTACCGAGGACATGAAGGTCTCGACGTTCGGATCCTGCGAAATGACCGCCGCGATTTCGCGCTGGTGCGTGACCATCGCGTCGAACGAGGTGCCTTCGGCGGTCTCGGTGGTGCCGCTGATGCGACCGGTGTCCTCGCTCGGAATGAATCCCTTGGGCACGATCATGAACAACACCACGGTGCCGAGCAGGATGCCCAGCGAGAACGCCAGGGCGGTACGGCGGTGGTCCATCACCCAGCGCAGCGTTCGCTCGTAAAAGGCCAGCGAGCGGTCGTAGGCGCCCTCGATCGCCTGGTACGTACGGCCATGGCCGCTGGCGTGGTCGAGCTTGAGGAACCGGCTGCACAGCATGGGGGTCAGCGTCAGCGAGACGAATCCTGACACCAGGATCGCCACGCTGATGGTGACCGCGAACTCGTGGAACAGCCGGCCGAGCAGCCCGCCCATCAGGAGCACCGGAATGAACACCGCCACCAGCGAGACGGTCATCGAGAGGATGGTGAAGCCGATCTCGCGCGAGCCGTCGAGCGCCGCGCGCATGGGCGGCTTCCCCATTTCCATGTGCCGGTGGATGTTCTCGAGCATGACGATGGCGTCATCCACAACGAAGCCCACCGACAGGGTGAGCGCCATCAGCGACAGGTTGTCGAGGCTGTAACCAAGGGGCTTGATGACCGCGAACGTGCCGACCACCGAGAGCGGGAGCGCGAGACTCGGAATCACGGTGGCCGGCAGATTGCGCAGGAACAGGAAGATCACCAGCACCACCAGCACCAGCGTGAGCAGGAGGGTGAACTGAACGTCGCTCACCGAGCGGCGGATGGACTCCGAACGGTCATAGAGCGTGTGGATCTCGACCGAGGCCGGGAACTGCGGTCGGAGCCGGTCCAGCAGCTGGAGCACCGCGCCCGCCACCGCGACGGTGTTGGTGCCGGGCTGGCGCTGGACGGCCAGCACGATGGCACGCTCGCCGTGGTACCAGCTCGCCACCTTGTTGTTCTGGACGTCGTCCCGCACGTCGCCCAGATCGCGCAGCCGCACCGGGGCGCCGTTCCGCACCGCCACCACCACCTCGCCGAACTCTTTCGCGTTCGAGAGCTGGCCGTTGGCCTGCACCGTGGCGGTTCGATTCGGCCCCCACAGGATGCCGGTCGGCAGGTTGACGTTGGCGTTGTTGATCGCGTCCGACACCTGCTCGAGCGAAATGCCTCGCGAGGCGAGCGCACGCGGGTCGATCTGAATCCGCACCGCGAACTTCTGAGCCCCGAACACCGACACCTGCGCCACCCCGGACACCATCGAGATCCGCTGCGACAGGATGTTCTCGGCGTAACCGTCGAGCTGCTGGAGCGACAGCAGCGGCGAGGTGAGCGCCAGGTAGAGGATCGGCTGATCGGCGGGATTCACCTTCTGATAGGAGGGCGGCACGATGCCGGTGGGCAGCGAGCGCAGCGTCTTGGCAATCGCCGACTGGACGTCCTGCGCGGCCGCATCGATGCTGCGATCGAGCGTGAACTGCAGGGTGATGCTGGTCGTGCCCAGGGCGCTCGACGAGGTCATGGCATCGAGGCCGGCGATGGTCGTGAACTGCTTTTCGAGCGGGGTCGCCACCGCCGAGGCCATGGTTTCCGGACTCGCGCCGGAGAGGTTGGCGTTCACCGAGATGACCGGGTAGTCCACGTTCGGCAGATCGTTCACCGGCAGCTGGGTGTAGCCGACGATGCCGAACAGCAGCACGCCGATCATGACCAGCGTGGTCATGACCGGGCGCTGGATGAAGAGGGCCGAGAGGTTCATGGCGTACCGCCTTTCGCGGCTCTCACCAAGACTTTCGCGCCTGGCGACAGGCGCAGCTGACCGTCGGTGATCACCGTTTCGCCCGGCTCCACGCCGCCGGCCAGCACCGCCAGCTCGTCGGTCGAACGCTCCACCTGGACGGGACGCGGCGCGACCGTGGAATCCGCATTGAGCACGTAGACGAACGCGCCCTGCTGGCCGCGGCTCACCGCGGGAGCGGGAACCACCACCTTGTTCTTCTGCACGTCGAGCACCAGCTGCACGTCCACGAACTGTCCCGGCACCAGCGCCCGGTCTCGATTCTCGAACTCACCCTTCAGCAACAAGGTTCCGGTGGTGGCGTCCACCGCGTTGTCGACGAACACCAACGCGCCCCGGCGGACCGTGGTGTCGGAATCGGGGATGCGCACCTCGACCATCGGATGGTTGTCGCGATAGCGCTGCACCAGCGGCACGTCGCCGACCGGCACCGTGAAATGCACCCGGACCGGGTGGATCTGATTGATCACCACCAGCGGGTCGCTGGTGGCGGCCTTGATGAGGTTGCCGACATGCACCATCAGCTGCCCGGTCTTGCCCGAGATCGGCGCCTCGATCGAGGCGTACTGGAGATTCAGCCGCGCCGTGATCACCGCCGCGGAGTCGGCGCGCACCGAGGCCGCGGCGGCTTCGGCAGTGGCGCGGTCCTGGTCCCATTCCGATTGCGAAATCAGGTTCTGGTCGACCAGCTTGGCGGCACGATCGGCTTCGAGCCGCGCGCTCTCGTACTGGGCGCGATCCTTCTGGAGCGTGGCCTCCGCCTGCTCGAGGGCGGCCCGGAACGGCCGGGGGTCGAGCTCGAACAGCACCTGGCCCTGGCCGACCTCGTCGCCTTCGCGGAAGGCGACACGAGTGACCACGCCGCCGACCTGCGAACCCACCGCGGCAGTCTGAATCGGCTCGACCGTGCCGGTGGCGGCGAGGGTGAGCGGCACGGAGCGCGACTCGGCGCGCGCCACCGCCACGGGAACGCGCGGCGCACGGGACTTGGTGGCGCTCGCGCAACCCGTCGTCATCAGAATCGCGGCAAGCGTGGGACCGGTGAACCTGAAACCGAAAAGGCGCGAGTGTGCGCTCACGTTCAAGAGTGGGCTCCGATCGGGCGAATCGGCCGGGAGATCATCGGGGTACTTTTCAACGCTGCCGCGGCAATTCGATGGTGATGGCCAGGCCGTGTGGACGAGTGGCCTCGGCGCGCACCGAGCCGCCGTGCCGCTCCACGATCTCCCGCACGATGGCGAGCCCGAGACCCGAGCCGCCGCCGTCGCGGGAGGCGCTGCCGCGCGCGCCGGGTGCCCGGTAGAAGCGCTCGAACACGTGGGAGAGTTCTTCATTGCTGAGCCCGGGGCCATCGTCGTCCACCCGCAGCCGATAGGTGCCGGCGCCGTTGGTGCCGGTGAGCGAGAGTGCGACCTTGCCTCCGACCGGGACGTAGCGAAGGGCGTTGCCGAGCAGGTTCTCCAACACTTGCTCCATGCGATGGCCGTCGGCGTGGATCCAGGCTTCGGGAATCGTTTCACCCCACTCCATGCGCAGACCGGCGTCGGAGAAACGAGCCGAGAAACGCTCGGCGGTATTGCGACAGAGCGCCACCCAGTCGAGCCGCTCGCGCTGCAGCTGAGTCGCGCCGGCCTCGAGCCGAGCGAGATCGAACAGATCGCGGATCAGCCGATCGAGCCTTCGCGCCTCCTCCAGCACGCCGCGGACGAAGCGGCCGCGCTCGTCGCCCGAGACGTTCACCTGCGGATCGAGCAGCGTCTCGGCATAGCCGCGGATGGAGGTGAGCGGCGTGGCCAGCTCGTGGGTGATGTCGGCGAACAGCTGGCGGCGCTGGCGATCGCTCTGTTCGACACGCTCGCGCGCCTCGAACAGGCTCTGCGCCATGTGGTCGAGTCGTTCGGCCAGCCGGCCGATCTCGTCGCCGCTCGGATCGGCGATGCGCACCGACAGGTCCCCTTCGGCGACCCGCGCGGCCAGGGTCTCGATGGCGCGGAGCCGGCGCACCAGGAGTCGCAGGAGCACCAGCGCCGCCGCCATCGAGAGGATGAGCGCGATCGGAAGGAAAAGGAGAGGCGTGAGCCGGCCGAGCGATCCGGAGGTGTCGTCCGGCCGTACCGGGCGAATCGCCACCAGCTCGCCGAGGCGTTCCGACCCGCGCATCACCGGTTCACGCGCCAGCAGCTCGAGTCGGTTCCAATTGACGGCGTGCCCAGCGGGGTCGGTGGTGGGAGGAGGCACGTGCGTGCCGTCGAGTATGCCGCGGGCGAAGCGCTCGCGGCCGGGCGGATTCGAGTACACGACGCCGTTCGACTGGCGGAAGAACAACCACGGCGCGCGAGGCAGCAGCGTGCGGCGATGGCGCTCGAGCAGCGTATCGATGGAGGTGGGCGACATCGGCAGCACCGTCACCAGCTCCGAGATCAGGCCGTTCAGGGCGACCTCGACGCGCGATCGGTCCTCGCTCTGGGAGAGGGGGCCGAGCACCGCGACCGCGACCAGGGCCTGCAGCAGCGTTCCGACCACCGCCACCAGAATGAACAACCCGGCGATGGTCCAGAACAGGCTGTGCCGTGAGTCGCGCTTCAATTCTCGGACTCCGCGAACCGGTATCCAGCGCCCCACACCGTCTGCACGAAGCGCGGGCGCGCCGACTCACCCTCGAGCTTGCGGCGCACGCGACTCACCAGGCTGTCGATCGAACGATCGTCCACGATCCGGTCGCTGCCCCACACCTGCTGCATCAGCGATTCGCGGCTAAAGACCCGCCCGGGCCGGGCGGCCAGGAAGTAGAGGAGATCGAACTCGAGCGTGGTGAGCGGGATCGGCTGCCCGTCGCGCTCGACGGTGCGGCGGCCCGGATCGATCCTGAGGCCATGCAGCTCGAGCACCCGCTCGGTGACCGTGCCGCTATAGCGCCGCAACAGGGCCCGCACCCGCGCCACCAGCTCCGCAGTGCTGAACGGCTTGGTCACGTAGTCGTCGGCGCCGATCTCGAGCCCGAGGAGCTTGTCGCTCTCGCCGGTCCGCGCCGTCACCATCAGAATGGGCACGTCGCTTTCCTTCCGAATGCGGCGCGTGACCTCGAGCCCGTCGATTCCCGGCAGCCCGAGATCGAGCACCACCAGCGCGGGCTTGAGCCTGGTGAAATCCGCCAGCGCTCGACCTCCGTCGGGCGACACGTGGCAATCGAATCCCGCCGATTGCAGATTCTTCTCGATCAGGTCCGCGATGCGGGCATCGTCCTCGATGATCAGAACCGTCTGATTCATGGCTTCCTGGCGGCCTCGGTTGGAATCGAACAGGCGCCCCTCCCGGGCGCGATTCGTCGGGGTCACCCCTGGCCGGGTGACAAATGTAGCGTATGCGCGGGTTTGGGTAGAGATGTGGTGTCTGAGTGGTTTCTCCCTGACAGCTCCCCGAATTTGCCCCGCGTTGATCACATCTCTGCCACAATCGCTGCGTAGGTTCTACTCAGAAGGTCGAGGTCGCCACCCCGGATCGGAGCTCGCCGAGTGCAGCAGGCTCCGTTCAAGCGGCCAGAGGTTTGCACCTGGAGTTCCGATGATCCGGCGAATCGCAGGCACTGCGGCCGCTCTGTCGCTGCTGGCCGTGGCAAGCGCGCGCGCGGGCGGCACCGCGACCCCTTCCCCGAACCTCGCGCCGCCCGCGAGCGCTTCGGCTCCCAGGACCGCTTCGATTCCAGGCGGAGACCGTGACACCACCCTCGGGGCCACGGCGGGGCCCGACTCGGCCGCGCGCGCGGCGGCCGGACTCGCCCCATTCGACCTCTCCGGCACCTGGCGGCTCGATCTGGCCCTGAGCGGCGAGCCACCGCGAAGCGGGGGGCACGGCGGCGGAGGCGGGCGCCACGGCGGCTGGGGAGGTGGCGGAGGCGGTGGCGGCATGCATGGCAGCGGTGGTCACGGCCATTCGGGTGGCGGCTGGGGCGGCGGCAGCGACGGGGGCAGCGACATGGGATCGGACGGGACCGGGCACCACGGAGGCGGAGTTCATTTTGGTGGCGGCGGCTCGGAGTCGAGCGAGGGGGGCGAGTCGTCCGACGGCGGCCAGAGCCCGGCACCGCCTCCGCGGACACCGGGCCCACTTCCCGAACTGATGACCATCAAGCAGAACGGGGGAATTCTGAACCTCGCGGACTCGACGGGTGCCATCGTGGTTCAGGTGACGGTCAATGGCTCGGCCCCCGACACGGCCGGATTGGGTGGCAGAGTGCAGGTGGCGCCCGGGCGCTGGCTGGACGAGGCGCTGCAGGTGCAGCGCCCGAGCTGGCGCGGCTCGACGCTGCTGCAGACCTTCACGCTCGAGGACGACGGCGAGCGGCTCGTGATCCAGATCCATCTCGACATGCATGGGCTGATGCCCCCCGTGGACGTGAAGCGCGTCTATGACCGGGTTGGAGGCTGAATCGGAATGATTGGATCGCATGTGGAAGGGAGCGATCGTTCATGCTGATTGCAGCCGCCTCGGCGTTGCTGGCGATGGCGGGCGCGGACTCCTTGCCGCGCCCGATCTCGCTCGACCAGGCGATCGAACTGGCGCAGAAGAACTCGCCCGCGGTGGTGCAGGCGATCGGCGAGCAGCGCACCGCGGCCGCCAGCGTCCGATCGGCCTACGCGGCGTTCATTCCGAGTTTCACGCTCAGCTCCGGAACCACTCGCCAGCTTCCCGCGCAGGGGCCGCGCACCGTGGTCGAGAACGGCCAGGTGGTGATCCTTCCCACCGAGCCGTGGTCCACCAACATCGGGATGGGCGCCAACGTCACGCTGTTCGCGGGTGGCCGGCGCATCTTCGATCTGAAACAGGCGCACGCCCAGTCCGATGCCGCCGACGTGGGGCTGGTGGAGCAGACCTACATGGTGCGGCTCGACGTCCAGCAGCAGTATTTCAACTCGCTGGCGGCGATCGAGTCGGAATCGGCGGCTCGAGCCCAGCTCGGGCAGGCGCAGGAGCAGTACAAAGCCGCGATCGTGCGGCTGCGCGCGCAAACCGCGACGCGCTCGGATTCGCTGCGGGCCGAGATCCAGATCCGCAATGCGCAGATCGCGCTGCTTCAGGCGAGGTCGGATCTCGAGGTCGCCAACGCCACGCTCACCCGCATGGTGGCCACGCCCTATCCGGTGACGGCAATGGCCGCGGACACTCTCGATCGACCGGGGCTCGCGCTCGAGGACGACGCCATTCTCAAGCTCGCCGGCGAGAGCCCGGCCGTGCACTCGGCCGAGACCGCGGTGACCTCGGCGCGCGCCGCGCGCAACAGCGCGTGGGCGGCCTATCTGCCCACGATCACCGCCAGCTATTCACGGGGCGGCAGCGGCACGAGCGGCGATTTCAGCCCATGGAGCGGCGACCTGACCTACTCGGGCTCGCTACGCTTCTCGATGTCGCTGCCGGTGTTCGATCAGCTGCAGCGCGAGGAGCAGGTGACTCGCGCCGACGTGGCGCTCACCAACGCCGAGGCCCAGCTGCGCGACGCGCGGCTCGCGGCGCAGGAGAGCGCGATCCAGGACCTGGGGGTCTTTCACACCTCCGAGGAGAAGCTGGCGGCCCAGGTTCTCACCGTGGCCGCATCGGAAGAGGACCTGCGCACGCAGCAGCAGCGCTACTCGGTGGGGACCTCGACATTGCTCGACCTGCTCACGTCGCAGGCGACGCTCGACCAGGCGCGACAGGCCCTGATCCGGGCTCGCTACGATCTGCGCGTGGCGCGAGCGCAGCTCGAAGCGCTGCTGGGGCGGGCGTTGTGATCCCGATTCGCGCGAGAACGGGAATCGTGCGGGAGAGGAGCATGCTTTGAGCATCGAAGCGAAACGCGGCTGGCTCCGGAAGCCCTATGTGTGGGGCGCGGCGGTGGTGGCGATCGCCGCCGCACTCTTCTTGCTGCCTCGCCTCCGCTCCGCGCACAAGGCCAGCGCGTTCATTTCGGTCGAGCCGGTTTCGCGCCAGGACATCTCGGTCACCGTGGACGCCACTGGGACGGTCGAGCCCATCGATCTGGTCGAGATCAAGTCGAAAGCGTCGGGGGAGATCATCAAGATGCCGGTGCAGGTGGGCTCGGTGGTGAAACAGGGCGATCTGCTCGCCCAGGTGGATCCGGTCAACGTGAAGAACCAGTACGACCAGGCTGAGGCGGCCCTCCACGCGGCGCAGGCCAAGCTCGACATCTCGACGGCGCAGAAGAAGCGTTCCGACGATCTGTTCGCCCAGCAGGTGATCACCGCCGACGAGCACGAGAGCGCGATCCTCGACTTCGCCAACGCACAGGCTGCGCTGGTCACCGCGCGCACCAATCTCGAGCTGGCGCGTCAGGCGCGTGACGACGCGACCGTCAGGGCTCCGATCGGCGGCACCATCCTGTCCCAGGCGGTGACCGCGGGCACCGTGATCTCGTCGGCGACGCTGTCGGTGACCGGCGGCACCTCGCTGCTCACCATGGCCGATCTGCAGCGCATCCGCATGCGCACGTTCGTCAGCGAGAGCGATATCGGCAACGTCCGAATCGGTCATCCCGCGACCGTGACGGTGGACGCGTACCCGAATCGGCCGTTCCAGGGAACGGTCGAGAAGATCGAGCCGCAGGCGGTGGTGCAGCAGTCGGTGACTCAGTTCCCGGTGCTGATCTCGATCGTCAACGAGCAGGGGCTGCTGCTGCCAGGGATGAATGGCGAGGTCTCGATGATCGTGGACGATCGTCCCAACGCGCTGGCGATCCCGGTGGATGCGGTGCGCACCGCGCGCGAGATCCCCGCGGTCGCCACGGCGCTCGGCCTCGATGCGGATTCGGTGAAGGCCGAGATCCAGCGCCAGCTCGCCGACTTTGCCCCGAGCGCGCGCCGGGACTCGGCCGGCGCGCCGACTGCTTTCGGGGCCTCGGACCCGGGCGGCGGACGCTGGGCGGCGCGTCGCGATTCGATGCGCGCGGCCGGTGGCTGGGGTGGACGCGCCGGCGGCGGGCGGGGTGGAGCGGGAGGCGATTCGCTCCGGCGCCTCCGGTTCGCGGGCGGCGGATTCGGGGGCGGTCGGGACTCGACGCGCGCGCGCGGATTCGGTGGCGGCGCGGGCGGCGCCGGCGGCGGCTTCGGAGGCGGCGGAGGGAGCGCGGGCGCATTCGCCGGGATGGGCGGTCGCAACGGCCGCGCCAGCCGCGCGCAGGTCGCGTTCGTGCAGACTCCGAGCGGCGCGCTCGAGCCGCGGGTGGTGCGGCTCGGCATCAGCAATTTCGACTACTGCGAGGTGCTCGGCGGTCTCAAGGAGGGCGAGCAGGTGGTGATGTTGAGCGTGGCCGAGCAGCAGGCCAAGCGCCAGCAGGATCAGGATCGTCTGCGCCAGCGCATGGGCACTGGCCTGCCGGGCGCCGGCGGCGGTGGAGGTGGCGGCGGTGGCCGCGGCGGTGGCGGCGCCGGTGGAGGAGGACGCTGAGATGATGGTCACCGAAACGCTTCGGGTGGCGCTCGATGCGCTTCGCGCCAACAAGCTGCGCTCGTTCCTCACCATGCTCGGCATCGTGATCGGGGTGGCCGCGGTGATCGCGATGGTCGCGCTGGGCAGCGGCGCCCAGCGCTCGGTCAAGGAGCGCATCGCGGCGCTCGGCACCACGCTGCTCAGCGTGAGTCCCGGTCAGGCGCGAGCGGGCGGTGGCATCGCCTCGTCCACCGATCGCGCACCGCTGACTTTCGAGGATGCCGATGCGATCAGCCAGCGCGCGACGCACGTGCTGGCGCTCCAGCCCGAGCTTTCTCGCCAGCTCCAGGTCGAGTTCGCGAACCACAACACCAGCACCACCATCACCGGCACCACGGCCAACTATCTCGAGGTACGCAATTTCTCGATTGCCACCGGTCGGATGTTCTCCAACGCCGAGGACGCCGCGCGGCGGCGGGTCGCGGTGCTCGGCCAGCAGGTGGTGGACGATCTGGGGCTGCCCTCGGCGGACGCGATCGTCGGCGACTTCGTGCGCATCGACGACAAACAGTTCGAAGTGGTCGGCGTGCTGGCGTCGAAGGGCCAGGGCGCCGGATTCCAGAACCCCGATGATCAGGTGCTGGTGCCGATCCAGACCGCCCGCTACCGGCTGATCGGCAGCGACCGGCTGCGGTCGATCAACCTGCTCGCCCCGTCCGAAGAGGAGATCCCGGTCACCATGGCCGAAGTGGATCGGATCCTGCGGCGCGAGCACAAGCTCCGTCCGGGACAGGACGACAATTTCACGATCCGCAACCAGTCGGATTTCCTGAACACGCTCGGCGAGACCACTCAGGTCTTCAGCCTGCTGCTCGCCGGCATCGCCGCGGTGAGCCTGCTGGTCGGCGGCATCGGCATCATGAACATCATGCTGGTCTCGGTGACCGAGCGCACCCGCGAAATCGGCATCCGCAAGGCGCTGGGCGCCACTCAGCTCAACATCCTGCTTCAGTTTCTGATCGAGGCGGTGGTGCTGTGCATGATGGGCGGGGCGATCGGCGTGGGCCTCGGCGCCGGCGCCGCGATTTTCCTGCATCAGACGTTCCAGTGGAACACCGACGTCGGCGCCTCTTCGGTGATCATCGCGTTCGCGTTCGCGGCCGCAGTCGGCATCCTGTTCGGCGTCTGGCCGGCGCGGCGTGCGGCCTCGCTCGATCCGATCGAAGCGTTGAGGTACGAGTAGCTCAGGCCGCCAGCAGCTCGTTCACGTCGAACGGATGCTCGCCGGGCTCGAGCACGTGGGCCACCGACTCCTCCGGGGGCATCGGGTTCCAGGTCTCGGTGCGATCGAGCAGCGACTCGCCGTTGGGACGAGCGAGGATGCGGCAGACCGGGCGGCGCAGATCGCGCGGGTTCGGCGCGGTGCTGATCGCCAGATGGCCCGAGCGGGTGCGCAGCACCGAGCCGGCCGGATAGAGGCCGATGCCCTGGACCAGCGCCCACAGCACCGCGGGATCGAAGTGCGTGCGGTCCGGCCCCATCATGTGACGGAGCGCCTCGAACCCGGTGTAGGGCCGCGCCCGGTAGGCGCGATGCGCGGTGATCGCGTCGAAGAAGTCGGCCACCGCCACGATGCGCGAGAACGTGGCCAGCGCTGCGGGGCGTTCGAGCCCCGGGTAGCCGGTATGGTCCACGTTCATGTGGTGCTGCAGGCTGACCCGCATCGCCTCGAGGGTCAGCGGGGAGAGCCCCGGCATGCGGGAGATCATCAGCACTCCGACCAGCGGATGGCGGTGTACCTGATCCCACTCCGCGTCGTTGAGCTGCCCCGGCTTCTGCAGCACGTCGGTCGCGATCGCGAGCTTGCCCAGATCGTGCAGGAGCGCGGCCACGCCCAGATTGGCGAGCGCCGCGCGCGACAGACCGAGCACCTGGCCCATGCGCACCGACAGCACGCTCACATTCACGCAGTGCGCGAATGTGTACTCGTCATGGCTGCGCAGCGCGGCCAGGCCCATGATCGAGTACTCGTTCTTCATGATGCTGTCGACGATCGGTTGCACCACCCGCTTGGCCTGCCGAAGCGCCGGTCGGCCGGTCTGCGAGGCCCGGAGCAGAATGCTGCGCGTGCCCACCACCGCCCGCCAGAAGTTCTGGCGTGCGCGCGCTCGCTCGCTCCGGTCCAGCGGCTGATCCTCGACCGGTGTCAGCTGGGACGTGCGCAGATCGCGCATCCGCACCGGCACGATGTGGAGTACCCCGGCCTCGGCGACCGCCTCCGGCATCTGCTCGAACTGCTCAGCGGTTCGGGCCGAAGTGAAGAGCTGGACGAACGTCCTCACCTCGTCCTGGGTGACTCCCTTCATGAACCGAATCGCGCCCAGGGCCCGGGACTCGAACTCCGAGAGCAGGCTCTGAAACAGAGGATACTGCGATGCCTGAGGCCGAATGCGGGCCCCGTTGACGTAGAACATCTCGCCCATGCCGGCGAGTGAAGTCTCGTCTTCGTCGCCCGACTCGACGACGGCGATCATCTCGTCGAGATGGCGCTGGAAGGTCTGGTGGGTGGGTGCGTACAGACGAGCGGCGCGCAGCAGCCCGTGCAGCCTGAACACCACTTCCAGGCCGAAGGCGGTCTCGCGGGCGGCGTCGAGATCGCGCGGGGATTCAGCGCCCGTCGGCTCAGTCATGGTTCGGTCCGGTGGCCAGCGCGTCGAGACAGGCTTTCCTCAGTTGGGGCTTGAGCGAATGAGTGCCGCGCTCGAGGACTTCGCGCGCGGCCGGCGTTCCGAGTCGCGCGATGCAGCGGGCGATCTCCTGGCGGTGAAGATCGAACACCTTCGAGAACCAGCCACCTCCGTGCAGCTCCTGCTCGAGTGTCGAGAGCACCTGGTCGTCTCCGGTCGAACCGATGGTCATGTAGATCGCGCGCCGCTCTTCCACGGGTCGCTCGAGGAAGTGTTCCTCGCGCATCAGGCGGAGCGCGGTCCCGGCCACCTCGGGATCGCGGCGGCCGGAGAGCTGCTTCAGCAGCCAGCTGAAGATCTGACCTCGTGAGTCCGGCAGCATCTCGAGCAGGAGCGGGCGCGCGGCCGTCAGGTCGGCCTGCGCCAGGGCGTTGACGACCTCGCGCCGGACCCGCCGGTCGGCGTGGCGTGCGATCGGGCGCAGGAGTCCGACGATCGCGGAGCCCCCGATGTCGCCGAGGACCGCAACCGCGTTGCGGACCACGTACCAGCGCTCGTCGGCGAGCCACGGCGCCAGGCGCTCGGGGTTGTCGCGCATCAGCACGCTCACCGCCTGGCAGACCGCGCGCCGGACGCGCTGCTGCTGACTCTCTGCGATCACGCGCATCCACCAGTCGAACACCGCCGGCCCCAGCATGCGCCCGAACTCGATGAACGCTTCGACTTCGGACGCCTCCTGCTGATCCACGCGAGAAATCGCCTGACGCGACGGAATCGAGGTTGGCTGGACCAGCTCGGCGGTGAAACCGTCGAGCGACCACTCGCTGCTCCCACACAGCTGAAGCAGCGACAGACAGCGGCGGGCTTCGCTCCACTCGCCGAGCGCGACGGATTCGCGCAGCACGCGCGGGAGATAGCGACCCAGTTCGGCCCGATCGGCGGGCGTCGAACATACGTACAGACAGTCCGTGAGCACGTCGAGCACCGCATGCTCGAGCGGCTGCGCCGACTCGGCTTCGCTCTCGAGCCGGAAACGCGTCAGCTCGGCGGACGACCGGGTGTCCAGCTCGGCGAACGACTGCTCGAAGTCACGGGTGGGCGCGCCAATGATGCGGTCGTCGGACCGGGTCGGCGCCTCGGGAGCCAGGATGTCGTCGTCGTTCGGGTCCCTGCCCTCGGGGAGCTCGACGCCGGCGATCCCCGGCGGCGCGATGTCGGTCCGGGCGGCCGACGCCGGTGGCGCGGTGGCCGCAAGCCCGGCCGCCCCGCCGCTCGCCTGATGCGGCCAGGGCATCAGGCTTCCGCTCTCGGCCGGCGCGTCGCCTCCCCCGGTCTCGATGTCGCCCACGACCGAAACGCACCCGAGCTCGATGTGATCGAGCGAAGCCTCCCAGATGCGCGTCACCATGTCGTCGTCGCTGGCCGATCGTCCCGTGAGCTGCAGCACGATGTCGAGCAGAGCCTCGAGCTCGCGCGAGGGAATGCCCGGCTCGAAGGTGATGCTGCGAATGCCATCGCGGAAGAACGGCAGCGCCAGGTTGTCTTCGCGTGACTTCGCGGGATAGAGAGAGGCCCGGCCCCACTGGACGTCGTTGGCCGTGAACGTGAGGGTCAGCGCCCCGTGTTCCCGGAGGAATCGCGTCAGCCCGGTGGCCAGATCCTCGCGGAACCGGAGCACGGTGGGATTGAACCGATCGTAGAGCCGGCAGGTCTTGAGCGTACGGGCCAGCTGCCGAACCCAGGCGCCGGCGGCCCGGGCGACTGCGGCCTCCTCGGGCGTCAGCTCGGAAAGATCTTGTTCGGGCTCGGGAGTGACGTGCGGTTCCATCGTGGCCCCTCCGGCCGGGGCAATGAAGGCCGACTCGAGATCGAGACGGCCATCGGAACCGGTATCGGCAAGCCCTCCCGCCCGCTTGAGCGAGGGAGGTGCCCGGCGCGCCGCCCGACCCGCGGCGGGGGCGTGGCTCGGCCCGGTGCGATTGGCCGCCGATCCCCGATCGCGGTATCGTAGCTACCCGCCATGAGCTCAGAAACACCACCCCCGAACGGTTCCGACGCGGACACCGAGGCGCCGTCCGCGGAGTTCGCGAAAGCGCTCGAGGAGTTCGAACGGCGCCCGGCACCTGCCGCCGTCGATCCCTCACCCGAATATCGCGTGGGCCAGAAGGTGAGCGCGAAGGTCGTCTCGATTGGCGAGGAACACGCGCTGCTCGACTACGGCGGCCGGGGCGAGGCGGTCGCGGACCTGAAAGGATTCCGCGACGCGGAAGGGAAGCCCAGGATCGCGGTCGGCGACACGCTCGAGCTGTTCGTGGTCCAGGCCGGGGAGCCGCTCACCCTGGGCGCGGTCATGCCCTCGAAGAGCGGCGCCGCGCTCGGCCGGCTGCGCGAGGCCAAATCCTCCGGCGTGCCCGTGAGCGGGAGAGTGACGGGACTCAATGCCGGCGGGCTGACCGTGGATCTGGGAGGGGCGCGCGGATTCTGCCCGGTGTCCCAGATCGAGCTGGGGTTCTGTGACAATCCTTCCGCCTATGTCGGGAAAACGCTCGAGTTCCTGGTGACCGCGGTCGAAGAGGGCCGGCGCGGCGCCGTGCTGTCGCGCCGCCAGCTGCTGCGGCGCGGCGAGCAGGAAAAGGCGAAGGAGTTGCTCGCCCATCTCAAGCCCGGCGACGAGCTCGAGGGCACCGTCGCGCGGCTCGAAAATTTCGGAGCGTTCGTCAACCTCGGCGGACTCGACGGGCTGGTGCACGTGTCCGAGATTTCGCACGAGAGAATCGGCCACCCGAGCAAGGCGCTGAAGCCCGGCGACCGGGTTCGAGTTCGCGTGCTGCGGATCGAGAAGGGCAAGGACGGCAAGCCGCGCGTCGCGCTCTCGATCAAGGCGGCAGCGCCGGATCCCTGGCAGGACGCTGCCGGCCGCTTCGCTCCAGGCCAGCGGGTCAGCGGCACCGTGGCGCGCCTCGCCGATTTCGGAGCATTCGTCAATCTGGCGCCCGGCATCGATGGGCTGGTGCACGTCTCCGAAGCCGCGATGCAGCGCGTCGGCCACGTGAAGGAAGTCCTGAAGCCCGGCCAGAAGGTCGAGGTGGTGGTGCGCTCGGTCGAGCCCGACAAGCGCCGCATCTCGCTCTCGATCCGCGATGCGCTCGCCGAAGGGCTGCCGCCGCCGCGAACGCCGGCGCCGGGCGAAGTCGTCGAGGGCCGCGTGTCGGGGGTCCGGCCGTTCGGCGTGTTCGTCGATCTTCCCGAGTTTGGGCCGCGGGCGACCGGGATGATCCCTCGCGAGGAATCCGGTCAGCCGCGCAACGCCGATCTCGCGGCCGCGTTCCCGCTCGGCAAGACCGTGCGAGTCGAGATTCTCGAGCCGCGCGCCGGGAAGATTCGGCTGCGCCTCGAAGGGGTGACGCCGGCCGTGCCGGCAGCCGATTCGCCGAGTCCGCACGGGGAGGGTGTGGATCTGCCCGCGGGCGAAGCTCAGCGGCCCCGCCGCGAGAGCGGCGAGCGCGGCCGTCGAGAAGGCGGAGCTCCGCGGCGCGGTGAAGAGGAGGTAGGTCGGCCGCGGCGCGGCGCTGCGGGCGGAGAGCGCCCGCGTGGCGAATCCTCCAGTCGTCGCGAAGGCGGCGAACGCGGGCGGCGTGAGGGCAGCCGCGGAGGGCGGCCGGATCGCGAGGAGCGTCAAGGATTCGACCGCTCGCGAGATCATCGCCGCGATTCGGGCGAAGAGCGCGGCCGCTCCGAGGGTGGCCGGCCGATGATCATTTCCTCGCGACCGGTCGAAGGTGAGCTCACCTCCATGGCGATCGCGCTGCGCAAGGCGATGGAAGAGGCGAGGAAGAAAGAGCGCGAGAAGGGCTAGGGGTCGCGCGGCGGCCGACGGTTCCGTCTACAGGCCGTCGTACTTCGAATAGCCGCGCTCGTTCCAGTAGTCCGCCGGCTCATCCATCGAGTAAGCGATGTCGGTGATCGCCTTGATGTTCTTCAAGCCCAGCTTCATCGGCGCCACCAGTCGCAGCGGCGCGCCGTGCGCAAGCGTCAGGGGCTGCCCGCGGTAGTGGGTGGCCAGCAGCGTCTGCGGATGCCGCGCGGTCTCCAGATCGATCGAGACGTAGTAGGGCTCCGGCCCGCCACGCTCGTCCAGGCTCACGGTCGAGCGCAGCGCGGCCCAGCGCGCGCCCGGCGCCGGCGGAAACGCGGCGAGCAGGTCGGCGAAGCGGATCCCTCCCCACCACGCGATTGCGCTCCAGCCCTCGACGCACACCAGTCGCGTCACCTGACCCCGCAGGGTGAATCGCGCGAGGAGCTGCGGCAGGGTGACGCGCGCCGATTCGGCCGAGGCGAGACCGGACAGCCTCAACGCCCATCCGTCGAGAATCCCGGGACCGGGTGTCACTCCGTGATAGTTGTTCTTGAGCGCGGTCACGTCCGCGATCGAGTAGGTCCGCACCCGGCGATTTCGCGAGTAGAGCGCTTCGGCGACGTCGTCGTCGAAGGTCAACGCGCGATCGAGTGACCGCTCGCGGTTCGCGCGGCTGAGTCCCACCCGGGCGCTCAGCGTGTCGAGCCGATCGTGAGAAGTGGGGAAGAGATGCGCGCGCGTGCGGTCGGGCAGGAGCCACCACGCCCCGGCCGCGGTCACCGCGGCGCCGGCGGCGAACAGCAGGAAGTCGCGACGGCTCCGCGCGCGGAGACTTCGGGCCGGCACTTCGACCTCGATTTCGGGGCGTTCGGCGAGCCATTCGAAGAGCGGCGCGCGGCGCGCCGCGGGAGCAGCGGGCGGCGCCGGTGGCGCCGGTGGCTGCTCGGCTGGCGGCGCCTGAGCGTCGGGTGGCTGCTCGGCCGGCGGCGCCTGAGCGTCGGGTGGCTGCTCGGCTGGCGTCGGGTCGCTCTCCGGCGCCGGCTCGGAGGCGGATGCCGGAGGCTGAGCCACGGGTTCTCGGTCATCCATGCCGGGGAGCCTTCACTCGTTTCGACCAGCCCACCACCATCGAGCGGACCGTGTCCCATCCATCCGCGATCGCCAGCACCACGTGCGGCACGATGAATCCGCCCAGGGCCAGCATGCAGGCGAAGTGGACGATGCGCGCGCCGTCGTAGTTGACGAACAGGAGTTCCAGCCAACCGATCTGGACCGGCTTGTGCATGGCCCAGCCCGAGAGCATCGCCAGCGTGCCCAGGATCGGCATCGAGAAGTAGGCCGAGCGCTGGAGCGCGTTGTACTTGAAGCGGACCTCGGGATGCGGCCACGGCCGGCGCAGGATCGCCATCGGGATCACCCCGGCGTAGTAGCGCAGCATCGCCAGCGCCTCGGCGGGATCCGACCCGCGCGGCAGCAGGGCGCGCCAGCCGCCACCGGCCACCAGTCCGATCAGGTAGAGCGCCCCGTTCCCCATGAACAGATAGGCCAGCGCCCAGTGGAACCGCAGCGCGATCGCGAGCTGTTGTGGTCCGAGGCTCCAATGGTCGTAGACCCAGTTGCGCGGATCGCCCGCCCCGGCGCCGAATCCGCGCGAGAGCAGGATGCCGAGGTCCGACACGTAGTCGCGGCTGCGGGTCGCCGGGTCGAAGGCGTGCTGGAACACCGGGGCGGCCCAGTAGATCGAGAGCCCGCTCGCGATCAGTCCCAGGAGCAGCGGAAAGTGGATCCAATGCGAGAGCCGAACGAGCAGGTGATGCTTGATCACCACTCGCAGCCGTGGTTCGTCGGGTTGGGATCGCTGCGGCTTCATTCGGCTCCCCGGGAAGGTTGTCTCGTCGTTCGGACCGAGCCTTCTACGGATCGATCGGCGGCGGCGTGACGCGTCTTCCATGAAGAGACTACACCGCGGCATGCTAGGCTGGGCGTCATGGTGATCCTCAAGTTCGGCGGCACATCGGTAGGGATTCCGGCGCACTTCGGGACCGCCCTCGAACGGGTGGCGCAGGCCGCGCCGCGCGATCCGGTGGTGGTGGTGAGCGCGCTCAGCGGCGTCACCAATCTGCTGGCCGAATATGCTCGCGACCCGGATGCGCGCGTCCGGCTCTCGGCCGCGCTGATCGACCGCCACCTGGCATTCACGCTCGACGTGGGCCTGAGTGGTGAGAGCATCCGGCGCGAGCTGGACGCCTGGCGCGCCGATCACGCGTCGTGGGGCGCGAGTCCGGGCGCCCTGACCGGCGAGATTCGCGATCGCGTGCTCTCGCACGGCGAGCGGCTCTCGGCCGCGATCTTCGCCGCCGGGCTCGAGCGCGCGGGGCTGAGCGCGCGTGCGGTCGAAGCGGGCGAGGCCGGGCTCGTGACCGACGATCGCTTCGGCGCCGCGCACCCGCTGCCCGAGTCCGCGGGGTTGTTGCGCCGCGGCCTTGCGTCGCGCCCGCCGGTTCCGGTGGTGACCGGCTTCCTCGGCCGCACCCGCGACGGCCGCGTCACCACGCTTGGGCGCGGCGGCTCCGACTTCAGCGCAGCGATACTCGGCGCCGCGCTGGGCGCCCAGGAAATCCAGATCTGGACCGACACCAGCGGCATGATGTCGGCCGATCCGCGGCTGGTGCCCGAGGCGCGCCCGGTGCCTCGCCTGTCGTTCGCGGAGGCCAGCGAACTGGCCACCTTCGGAGCGCGCGTGCTGCATCCCAAGACGCTGCTGCCCGCGATCGACCGCGACATCCCGGTCCGCGTCCTCAACACCACCGCGCCCGGCGAGCAGGGCTCGCTGATCACCGCGGCCGCCACCCTGGCGGCGGAGAGCTGGCGGGTGAAGTCGATCGCCAGCAAGAAGGGAATTACCGCGGTCACCATCGCTTCGAGCCGGATGCTGCTCGCGCACGGATTTCTGGCGCGGGTGTTCGAGGTGTTCGGGCGCCATCACATGATTGTCGATCTGGTCACCACCTCGGAGGTCTCGATCTCGGTCACGATCGAGGACGAGTCGCGGCTCGAGGCCGCGCTGGCCGAGCTGGAGGGCATCGGTCGGGTCGAGGTGCGCCGGCATCTGGCGGTGGTGGCGGTGGTGGGCGAAGGCGCGCCGCAGCGCATCGGGCTCGCCGGGCACGTGTTCACTCTGCTCGGCGGTGTGGGGGTGGGCGTGGAGATGATCTCGCAGGGGGCCTCGCGCGTGAACCTGTCGTTCGTGGTGCGTGAGGAAGACGCCGAGAAGACCGTGCGTCTGCTGCATCGCGGCCTCGGGCTCGACGTCGAGCCCACCGTCGAGGCGCGAGCTTGAGCTTGTGGCGGCAGCGACCGGCCCGTACCATGGTGGACACGAACCGCCACCGGTCGCGAGGTCGTCCGCGATGAATCCTTCCGATGCCGCGCGCTCTTCCGCCACCCCCGCCGACGAGGCCGATCGCCGGCCGCCGCGCGTGCACGCCGATATCTCCGCGCTCTCTCATCAGGGTCTGGTGCGGCGGTCGAACGAAGACTCGTACATCGTCTTCCGACTCGGCCGCTACCTCGAGCGCGTCACCAGCAATATCCCCGAGAGCGAGCTGCCGTCGCGTTTCGACGACACCGGTCACCTGATGGTGGTGGCGGACGGCATGGGGGGGCATCAGGCCGGCGAGGTGGCCAGCCGCGGCGCGCTGGTGAAGACCCTCCAGCTCATCCTTCGCTCGCCGCGCTGGGCGCTCAACCTCGACGATCCGACCACGCGCGAGAAGGAGATCCAGGACCTGCTGTCGCGATCGCGCGGCTATCTGGCGGCCGTGCACGCTTCACTTCGCGCCGAGGCGGACTCCGACGCACAGCTCGAGGGCATGGGAACGACCCTGACCGGCGCCTATACGGTCGGCGCGGATCTGTTCGTGTTGCATGTCGGGGACTCGAAGGCCTACCTGGTGCGCGGCGGTCAGCTCAAGAAGATCACGCACGATCACACCGTGGCGCAGCAGTACGCGGATCTCGGGGTGATCCCTCAGGAGGCGGTGCCGGCGCACCGGATGAGTCACATGCTCACCCGCGCGATCGGCGCGCCGATGGAGCTGAGCGGCGACCTGCACCACCTGCGCCTGGAGCACGGCGATCGCCTGCTGCTGTGCTCGGACGGGCTCACCGACATGGCCGGTGAGCAGGAAATCCTCGGCGTGCTGGGCGCGCGTCCCGACAGCGTCACCGCCTGCCAGGGGCTGGTGGATCTGGCGCTGGCGAGCGGCGGGCGCGACAACGTCACGGTGATCGTGGCGCAGTTCGCGGTGGAATGATCGCGAGGTGACGCACGCGCTGCTCCTGGCCGCGCTGATTCTCTCCGGCGCGGCTCGCGGAACGCCTTCTCCCGCGGCGCTCGAGCGCCAGTTCCGGACCGAGCTCGAGCAGGGTCATGTCGCGCAGGCCTCGGCGCTCGCCGATTCGCTGGTGCGAAGGCGCGAGCGCACCGAGGCGCTGCCGGCGGCGCGCGCCGCCCAGGTGCTCGACAGTCTCGGGCTCCAACTGTTCCGTCTCGGGACTCCCGAGGCCATGAGCGCGGCCGAGCCGCTGTTCCGCGGCGCGCTGGCGCGGCGCGAGCGCGCTTTCGGAGCCGACAGTCCCGAGGTGGCGTCGAGCCTGGCCACGCTCTCGACGCTGCTCGACTATCAGGGTCGCTGGAGCGAGGCGGTGCCGCTCGCCACGCGTGCTGCCGACATCCGGCTGCGCAAGCTGGGCGAGCGCGATCCCGCCACCGCCAACAGCCTACGGCAGCTCGGTTCGCTCCACCTCCAGCTCGGCGACGTCGCGGCCGCCGAACCGCCGCTCGAGCATTCGGTTCGCATCTACGCGCAGCTGGGGCCGAAGTACGCCGGACGTCTCGCCGACGGCTACAACAATCTCGGGGAGCTGGCCCGCGTCGAAGGGCGCATCGATTCGGCCGAGGCGCGCTTCCGCGCCGGGCTCGCGATCGCGCGCGCCCGGCTCGGCGAAGGCGATCCGGTTCGCTGGGCGCTCACCAACAATCTCGCCGGGCTCTACAAGGACGTCGGGCGCTACGACGAGGCCGAGCCGCTGCTCGCCACCGCGCTCGCCACGTTCGAGGCCTCGGGCGGGGACGCCGCCTCGCGATCGACCGCCCAGCTCAATCTGGCCGAAGTGCGGCGGTTGCAGGGCCGGTACGAAGCGGCCGAGCCGCTCTATCGCGACGCGCTGGCCGGTGCTCGCAGCGCGCTCGGGCCCGACCACCCGGATCTGGTGTTCTACCTCAACCAGGCTGCGGTGAACGCCCAGGCGCTCCATCGAAATGCGCGCGCCGATTCGCTGTTCCGTGAGGCGGGCGCGATCGTCGAGAAGACGCTGGGCACCGACCATCCGATGATGGCGCAAAATCTGCAAGACCGCGGGCGGTTGAGCCTCGAATCCGGTTCCGCCAGCGGCGCCGAGTCCCTGTTCGCCCGCGCGCTCGCGATTCGCGAGAGCCGCCTGGGCGCTTCGCACCCCGACGTCGGGCTCACGCTAGTCGATCAGGCACGCGCACGGCTGGTGGCCGATCCGGCGGCGAGCTCGGCCGGCGCGCTGCTGGGCCGCGCGCTCGCGATCCTCGATTCGACGCGCGCCTATCCCGAGTCGCGGCTCGACGCCTACGCGCTGCGCGCCGAATGGGAGGCGCACCGCGGACAGCGCAAGGAGGCGATCTCCGACATGCGCGTCGCGCTCGCGGCGATCGATTCGTTGCGCCTGTGGCGCGGTGGCGGCGACGAGACGCGCGCCGGATTCGTGGCGCAGCAGCTCGCGCGCTACGACGAACTGATGACGTGGCAGCTCGACGCGGGCGACGTAGCCGGCGCGTTCGAGACTCACGAGCGCGGGCGGGCGCGGGTGCTGCTCGACCAGATCGCCTCGAGTGGCGTCGACGTGCGCGCTGGAATTCCGCCCGAGATCCTGGCACCGCTCGCCGCGGCCGAACATTCGGCGGAAGGCGCGCTCGCGGCGGCGCAGCGCGCGATCCAGGACGCCGAGGCCGACCCGGCGCTGTCGGCGAGCGAGCGGCTGGTATCGGTGTCGCGCCTCGGCGTCACCCGCGATTCGGCCGCGATCGAGCTGGCGCTTGCGCGGCGGCGCATCGAGGACGCGAGCCCGCTATGGCGCGGAGTGCTGAGCGCCGAGGGCCGTACGCCGCCCGCCGGCGAGATCCAGCGCGACCTCGTGACCGCGGGACGAACGCTGGTCGTTTATCATGTCGGCGTCGCGGCGTCGCGATTGTTCGTGATCCCTCACTCCGGCCGTCCGACCGCGCTGGCGCTGAAGCTCGACGACGCCGACGCCCATGTGCTCGGGGTGCCGGCGGGGGAGCTGAGCGAAGCAAAGCTCGAGCGCATCGTGACCGGCCGCCGTACGTCGTCGTTTCCCGATTCGGCAATCGGGATTGCCGAACTGCTGAGCGGCACGCGCAGCGGCGGCTACGTCGAGCTGAGCCTGCGCTCGCGCGAAGGTCCGGATTCCTGCGAGCGGCGGCTCCACGCGCTGTGGAACGCGCTGGTTCCGACCTCGGTTCGGCCAGCGCTGCGCTCGTCGCGTGTCGTCGTGCTGGTTCCGGACGGCGCGCTGCATCTCATCGCGTTCGAAGCGCTGGTCACCCGAGTGCGCGAGGGCAGGAGCGGCACCCGCTACTGGCTCGACGACGCGCCGGCGATCGTCTATGGCCCGTCGGCGACCTCGCTGCTGGCGCTCGAGAGGCGCGGGCGGAATGCGAGCGCGAGCGACGCCGCGCGGCCCGAGGTCGTGAGCGTGACCAATGTGGCCTTCGATCGGCCGGGCTCGGCCGCGTCCTCGACGGTTCGCGCGACGTCCGGCCGCACGTGGGCGCCGCTGCCCGGCTCGAAGCTCGAGACCGAGGCGATTCGCGCCGCGTTCGGAGACGATCGCGTCCGCGTGATCGAGGGCGCCGCCGCTCGCGAACCCGCGGTGCGCGCCGCGCTTCCCGGGCGTCGCTTTCTGCATCTCGCCACGCACGGCTTCGTCGACGACTCGGGGCGGAACCTGCTCGCCGGTCTGGTGCTCGCGCCGCCCGACTCGATCGCGTCCGCGGACGACGACGGGCTGCTCGAGCTGTTCGAGATCCACCGCCTGCCGCTCGACTGCGAGCTCGCCGTGCTGTCGGCGTGCGAGACGGCGCGCGGCCCGCGCGTGGCGGGCGAGGGCACCTTCGCGCTGTCGCGTGGCTTCCTCGCCGCCGGCGCGAGGCGCGTCGTGGCGAGCCTGTGGCCCGTCGAAGACCGTTCGAGCGGCGAGCTGGTGGGCGAGCTGTTTCGGCTGATCGCCGGCGCCGAGAAGCACGGCGGCTCGCTCGACGACGCGATCGCGCTTCGCGACGCCAAGAAGAAACTACGGGCCGACCCGAAGTGGGCCGACCCGTTCTACTGGGCTGGGTTCGTGATTAGCGGGCTCTAGCGGTACTTGGATTTCAGTCCGCCCCAGCTCTTCCTGGCCACCGGCGTGCCGCCGGTCGTGGTGATCGAGATCGTGAGGTAGGTGACGTCGTGCGGGAAGCGCGCGAAGCCCGCATACCACCACGCGCCCAGATCGTAGCTCTGACCGATCGAGAGCCCCTCGATGTGGACCGAGGTGCTCTTGGTCACGTTGGGCGCGGGAGGGCTGGTGCCGTCGCCGAGCCCGAGCGCGCCACCGGATGTGTCGGTGTCTCCGACCGCGTCGCGCGACCCGCTGCGCGTGTTGTCGAAGTATGCACCGTGAGTCATGTCCCATCCGCGCGCCGTCGGGTCGGTGTCGAACAATTCGAGATACGTCGGAGTCACGCCCGGAGCATTGAAGTAGAAGTAGTTCACCGGGAAGTTGTCGGGGTCGTCCACGTAGCAGCTCTGTCTCGGTTGCCCGTCGGGTGCCGGTCCAAAGTGCGCCGCGACCACGGAGGTCGGAGCGATGGACACGTCGTCGATCAACTGCTGGGTCCACTTCGGAGTGCCGTTGTCATCCGCGAACTCGAGCGCGTCGAAGTGGACGACGACGTCGGTTGCCGGAGTCACGAACGAGATGGAAATCGGCAGCGGGCAAAAGAGACCCTCGGGAAAGTGTCTTACCAGCACCTTGGGGGGAATCAGGTCTTCATCGGCGCGGGCCGTGGGTGCGCCGAGCGCGAGCGCACTCAGCACGAGCAGCAATACCGGGGTATTCGTCGGTTTCATGGGCGGTCTCCGGAGCATGAGTAGAGTCGAATGCGGTGCAGGTGGTCGGCCGTCCGTGGGGCGAACAGGATACCAGCCGGCTCGACTTGGGTCATGCTCCGAAGATTGGTGATGGTGCAGGACGTGCAGGGACTGACCCTGCATGTCGCCAGCGGATCGCTTCTCGCCCCCATTCTGCCCCAACCCATCCTGTTGCCACCACCGCACTAGCGGGATCGGCTGGCGCTGGGTCCGCTCGGGATTCTTCTCCCGTCTCGCTTCCCCTCATCGTGTCCAGCGCTTCCAGTGCCGCCACTG
>DATKAB010000125.1 GCA_035498555.1 Candidatus Sulfotelmatobacter sp. | reverse complement strand
GCGGTCGTCAACGTGCTCGACCTGCCGCACCAGGGTGGCCCGGGGCCAGCCGTGCGGCTGTTATGCCAGTGCGCCAGCTGCGCCACCGGTGACAGTCTCACGCTCGCCGTCTCGCCCTCCCTGCCGCTGGGCAGCAGCGTGCACTGTCGTCTGATCTGTGGCGATCCGGTGCTCGCGGAAATGCCGAGTGCGTGGGGCCTCACGAGCTATCTGTGGGGCGAGACGCCGGCGGCCAATCAGCATCTGACCAGCGTGCTGCCGGCAGGGTTCTTCCAGCTGCCGCAGGAGTTCGGCCCGATCGTGACCGACCCGGGTTATTCGGCCTACGAAATCGATTTGGGATTCCCTTCGCTGCCTGCTGAAACGATCTACATGCATTTCCAGTATCGCTACAACTCGGTGCCGTCGGGCTTCGCGAAGGGCTTCGACGTGGCGACGATTCAAATCGTGGAAAGCAATCAGCACTTCCTTTATCCGGTCGGAGGATCGAGCCTCGACTTCACCACCCTCCAGCCGCCCGATCCGCGCGTGATCGCGCTCGGCCCCGGCTCACCCGTGCCGACGCACAAATCCACCTGGGGCGGCCTCAAAATGATCTACCATTAGGTACCCCACAAACCTCCCGCAACGGGAGCCGCCATGTCGTTCCGCCGGGTCGTCCTCGCTGCTCTGCTCGCCGTTACTTCACTGGGACTCACGACCCGCGCGCACGCCAGCGCCTACGCGCAGCAGGGTTCCAAGCTGGTGGGCACTGGCGCTGTCGGCAACGCCATCTATCAGGGGCGCCGGGTGGCGTTGTCGGCCGACGGGAACACCCTGATCTCGGGCGGCTTCGGCGATAACGCCAATTCCGGCGCGGCGTGGGTGTTCACGCGTAGCTCCGGTGTGTGGTCGCAGCAGGGCGCGAAGCTCGTCGGCACCGCCGCGACCGGTGCTCCGGAGCGCGGGTTTTCGGTCGCGCTTTCGGCCGACGGAAACACGGCGCTGGTCGGTGGCCCTGCCGACAACTCGAATCTCGGCGCGTTGTGGGTGTTCGTTCGCAGTGGCGGCGTGTGGACTCAGCAGGGCATCAAGATCACGCCGACCGGCGCGGTGGGCGCCGCCAGTCTGGGCGACGCCGTCGCACTCTCGGCAGACGGGAACACCGCGCTGGTGGGAGCGCATGGAGACAACGGCGGCGCGGGCGCGGTCTGGGTCTTCACGCGGAGCGGCGTCACCTGGAGTCAGCAGGGCCCCAAGCTCGTGGGCTCCGGCGCGACGGGCCTGGCCACGCAGGGCTACAGCGTCGCGCTTTCCTCGGACGGGAACACCGCGCTGGTGGGAGGCTACACTGACACCGGCAGCATCGGCGCGGCATGGGTGTTCACGCGCAGCGCCGGCGTATGGTCGCAGCAGGGCGCGAAGCTCGTCGGCACCGGCTACGTGGGTTCCCCGGCGCAAGGCGAGTCGGTGGCGCTCTCGGGCGACGGCAATACCGCGTTGATCGGCGGCTTCCAGGATAACTCCTCTGTGGGCGCGGTGTGGACGTTCACGCGCAGCGGCGGCGTCTGGACTCAGCAAGGCTCCAAACTATTCGCGAGCGATGCGATCGGCGCGGCAGCGCAGGGCTTCACGATCGCGATCTCGACCGACGGCGGCACTGCGCTGGTGAGTGGCTATCCCGACAACTCCGGCGTTGGGGCAAGCTGGGTGTATAGCCGCGGTGGAAATTCGTGGACCGAGGTCAACAAGCTGGCGGGCACCGGCGCCAGCGGCGCCGCAAATCAGGGAATTGGGCTGGCGCTGTCCGCAGATGGCAGCACCGGCGCGATCGGCGGGTACATGGACACCGGCACCCTGGGCGCCGCCTGGGTGTTCGTGCGGGCCTCACCGTTGATCACATCGATCGCCGACGTTCCCAACGATCAGGGCGGCCGCGTCAGCATTCGCTGGAACGCGAGTCTGCTCGACGAGGTTCCTTCCGATCCGATCGACCAATACTGGATCTGGCGGCAGGTGCCGCCCCCGCTCGCGGCGACGCTGTCGCGCGACGCTTCGGCGCGCGCACGATTAGGCGCGAAAGTCCGCGCTACACGCGACGGGCTCCAGACCTATTACTGGGAGTACGTCGGCAGCCAGATCTCGCATGGATTCGACGGCTACAGTTACACGGCGCCGACCCTGTTCGATTCGATTCCGGGATCCAATCCGCTCACGCTGTTCATGGTCGAGGCCGAACGCACCGGCACGGGCGAGTACTGGTCGTCCGATCCCGACAGCGGTTATTCGGTAGACAATCTCGCGCCCGCGACTCCTTCGCCGTTCTTGGCGGCGTACGGCGGCGGCGCGACGCACTTGCACTGGGGAGAGAATCTCGAGGCCGATCTGTCGGTGTATCGCCTCTATCGCGGCGTCTCGGCGGGCTTCGTTCCCGGGCCGGGCAATCTGGTGGCGAGCCCGTCCGACACCAACTACGTTGACATTGGCCCGGCCGGCAGCTACTACAAGCTTTCGGCGGTGGACATCCACGGCAACGAGAGCGGATTCGCGCTGGTCAGTCCCAACGGCACGCTCGCGGCGCCGGGCCCGGGCCTGCCGAGCGAAGTCTCGCTCGCTCGCGTGTCGCCCGATCCGCTGCGCGGCGGCGGAGCGATTCGATTCGCGCTGCCGCGCGCTGCGACCGTCTCACTCGCGATCTACGACGCGAGCGGTCGCCGCGTGAAGCAGCTCGCGAGCGGGCTCGAGCCCGCCGGGGAGCACTCCGTGCAGTGGGACGG
>DATKAB010000124.1 GCA_035498555.1 Candidatus Sulfotelmatobacter sp. | reverse complement strand
CGGCACGACGACCCACGCGACCGAGAACCACCCACCGAACAGCGAAAGCGCCACTAACGCTAACGCAGCACCCACCGCGGCCAGTTGCAGAGTCCCCATCGTGCGATGCCGCCGTTCCTGCACGACAAGGCTGGCGCGGCGCTCCTCCATACGCAAGGAGTAGATTTCGCGGGGGTCCGGCATGGTTTTGCCTTCCTCATTATGACGGTTTCCACCACGATGTATAGGTGTTATATTGAGGTTGCCATGCCAGCGGGATACGTCCCGATTTTCATCTTCCTGGCGCTGGCGATCCTGTTACCGGTCGCCACAATTCTACTCGCCAAACTGATCCGTCCATCAGCCCCTTCCGCCACCAAGTTGGAACCGTACGAATGCGGCATCAAGCCGTTATCCGATTCCCGCGGCCGCTACACCGTACGTTTCTACATCATCGCTATTCTCTTCGTCATCTTCGATGTAGAAACGATTTTCCTGTTCCCGTGGGCCGTGCGGTACCGGCAGCTCGGCTGGTTCGGCGTGGCCGAGGTGGCCGTGTTCCTCGCCATCCTGGTGGTGGGGTACGTGTGGGCCTGGAAGAAGGGCGCGCTCGAGTGGGTCTGATGACCGAGCGGCTCTACTACGTCGATTCCTACCTCAAAGAATTCCGCGCCTCGGTGGTTGAGACTGCCGGCGACGGGCGCGTCTACCTGGATCGCACGGCGCTCTATCCGACCTCGGGCGGGCAGCCGCAGGACGGCGGAACGATTGCGGGCGTGCCGGTGGTCGAGGTGATCGACGAAGGCGAACGGATCGCGCACGTGACCGCCGCGGCGGTCCCGACGGGCGAGGTGGAGTGCCGCGTGGACTGGCCGCGCCGGCTGGATCACATGCAGCAGCACACCGGCCAGCACCTGCTCTCGGCCGCGTTCGAACGCACGCTCGACGTGGCGACGCTCTCCTGCCACCTGGGCGAGGAGCGAAGCACCGTCGAGCTGGCGCTTGCCGACGCCGACTGGAAGCTCATCGACCGCGTCGAGCAGGCCGCCAATCGGGTGATCTGGGAGAATCGCGAAATCCGGCTCCATTGGACGGACGATCAGCACGTCGGCCGCTTCGCGCTGCGCAAGCCTCCCAAGGTCACGGGTCGCATTCGCATCGTCGAGATCGCCGACTGGGATCTGTCGGCGTGCGGCGGGACGCACACCCGCCACACTGGCGAAGTCGGGGCGATCAAGATCGTGCGCTGGGAGAAGGTGCGGGGCAACGTGCGCGTCGAATTCCTGTGCGGCGCGCGTTCGCTCTCCGATCACGCCTGGCGCACCGAGGCGCTGCTGGAGGGCGCGCGCCGGCGCACCCTGAAGGATCGCGACCTGCTCGCCCATCTCGAAAGGGCGGCCGAGGAGCGCGACGCGCTCCGCAAGCGACTCGACGAGCTGACGGATCGACTGCTGCTGGCCGAGGCCCGGGAGCGGGTCGGCGATCCACCGCGCGGCGTGGCCGATCTCACCGAGTCGCGCTCGCGAGAAGAGGTGCGGCGGCTGGCGCTCAAGTGCCTGGAAGCGGGCGCTCCGTGGGCAGTGGTGGCCGCCGCGTCACCCGAACCGGTGCTGGTGGTGGCGCGCCGCAAGGGGCCGGGGCCGGATCTTCGACCGCTCGCCGAGACGCTGCGCGCGATCGCGGCCGGCAAAGGCGGCGGCGGCTCCGACTACCTCCAGATCACCGCCGCCGACGCCGACTCCCTGCGCGCGGCATTCCAGCGCGCGCGGGAGTTCGTCGAGAACCGCCCCGCCTAGCGCTTTCTCGCCGCCGGTCGCGGCGCGCGGCGCGGCCGCGTGCTCGAGCGCGATCCCGGTGATGCGCTCTTCACCGCCCGGGTCGCGGGCCGCGCGCCCTTCGGCGTCTTGCTGCCGGCCTGGCGATGGTCGTTGTTGCCCGAGACGGGTTTGAGCGGCGCGGCGGGACGCGCCGGTGGGGCCGTGGCCACCCGGCTGACCGCCGCCTTGGCGCCGGCCCCCTTGGGCACGGCCGCGATCTTGGAGGCGGCGAGCTGGAGTCCGGCGGCCATGCGACGCGCGAGCGGTGGTTCGTCGCCATAGCCCACCACCTGCTGGAACTCCGTCGGGTGCATGTTGTAGTCGAAGTCGGGCAGGAGCACGCGCGGGATCGCCCGTCCCACCAGCCGCTCGATCGCGGCGACGTTCTTCTGCTCCTCGGGGCTCATCAGCGTGAATACGTCGCCGGCCGCCTCGGGCGCGCCCGCTCGACCGAGCCGGTGCACGTAGTCTTCGGGCGTCTGCGGGACGTCGGCGTTGATCACGTGCGCCACGCCGGTCAGGTCGAGGCTGCGGGCCGCCGCGTCGCTCGAAGCCAGGATCTGGAGTCGGCCGCGCTTCAGATCGTCCACCAGCTGCTCGCGCTGGTTCTGACTCGGATGCTCGTCGAGAATCTGCACGGTGTAGCCGCGCTTCGCCATCTGGCGCGCGTAGCGCTCGGCGCCGGCCCGCGCGCGAGCCAGCAGGATGGTGTTGCGCACCTCCGCGCGCGAGAGTAGCTCGCTGAGCAGGTCCGACTTGAGATCGCGCGGCACGGGATAGATCGCCTGGGTGATCCCGGTGCCGCTCTTGCTGACCGGGGCGAGATCCACCCGCACCGGCTCGACCAGAGCCTCCTTGGCGAGCCGGTTGAGCTCGGGAGGCAATGTCATCGTGAACATCAGGGTCTGGCGCGTTTCCGGCAGCAGCTTGAGGAGCTTGCGCAAGTCGGTCGCGAGCTCCATCGCGATCATGCGATCGGCCTCCTCCAGCACCAGCACTTCGACATCCTCGAAATTGAGGACGCCACGCGCGTGAAGCTCGAGCAGACGACCCGGGGTGGCGACCAGCACGTCCACCGGATTCTCGCGCAGCATCTTCTCCTGCGCCGAGAGCGGGGCGCCCGTGAACACGACTCCGATCCGAACCTCGGTGAAGCGCGCGTAGTCGCGCGCCCGAGTCTCGACGTAGGAGGCCAGCTCGCGCGTCGGGGTGAGAACGATCGCCCGAAGACGCGGCGGACTGTCGAGCAGTCTCGCCAGGATGGGAAGGATGTACGCGCCGGTCTTGCCGCTTCCGCTCTGGGCATTGCCGATCAGGTCGTTGCCCTGGAGGATCACGGGGATGGCGCGGCTTTGAATGGCAGTGGGCTCGGTGAGCCCTGCCGCCCGCACGCCCTTTAGAATGGGCGCGGGCAGCCCGAGTGAGGCAAACGTCACGAGTCCTCCATGACGGATGGGTCGTGGAAACAGAATGGCTGTTACGGGATATGCCGGGTGGGGAACACCCCCACTGAGGGCAGGGGACAAGGTAAGCGGCCGCCGCCCCAAGGGCAACGATCTTTATAGACTATTTTTTCCGCTTTGTTGTTACTCGCGGCTGGCAGCTAGGGCAGAAGAAGGTGGACCGTTGCCCCAGGACCACCCGGCGGATCGCGGTGCCGCAATCGCGACAGGGCTGGCCGCCCCGGTCGTAGACGCGGAGCTGCTCGCCGTACTGCCCCGGCTCGTTCCAGAGCGTCCGGTACATGCTGAACGTGGTGCCGGAGCGCGCGATCGCCTCGAGGAGCACCTTTCTCGTGGAGCGGGCGATCGCGTTCCATTCGCGCGCGACGATCCGGCCGGCCGCCCGGCTCGGGTGAACGCGCGCGCGATGGAGGATCTCGCTGGCGTAGATGTTGCCGATGCCGGCGAGCTGACGCTGATCGAGCAGGAACGACTTGACCGCGACCCGCCGGCCGCGCGCACGCGCGGCGAGATCCTCGGCGGCAAACCCGTTGGCGATCGGATCGGGACCGAGAGATCTCAGCTCCGGTTCGTGGCCCAGTCGGTCGCTCGACACGACGCGCAGCAGGCCGAAGCGGCGAGGATCCTGGTAGCGGAGCGAGCTTCCGTCTTCGAACTCGAAGCGCGCGTGGACATGGGGCAGAGGCGCATCGGGCGGACTCGGCGAGAACAGCCAGCGCCCGCTCATTCCGAGGTGCGAGAGGAGCGTGTGGCCGCCGTCGAAATGGAGGAACAGGTACTTCCCGTGGCGGCCGATCGAGTCAATCCGTCGGTGCCGTAACCGTCGCACCGCCACCGGCGAGATCGGGCTTCGCAGCCGTTGGCCCGACAGCCGGATCGCTCTCACGGTGCGACCCACGACGTTGCCTTCCAGCATGCGGCGCACGGTTTCGACCTCGGGGAGCTCGGGCATTCGATCACGCTAGGGCTGGCGCGCGGCAGGGTCAACTCCGGCGGTTGCGGCCTCCCACGACGCGTGGCATCCTGCCCGGACGTCACGGATGACGTCCCATCCCGAGGTCCCACGCGCCATGGACGATCACGCGCGCTTCCATGAATTCGCCCGCCTTGCCACCGAGCAGCGCAATCCGCGCACGCTCGATCTCGACACGCTCGATACCCAGGCGCTCGTGGAGCGCATTTCGAGCGAGGATCGCACGGTTCCCGAGGCGGTGGCGCGCGAGCTGCCCTACGTCGCGCGCGCGGTCGAGCTGGTGGTGGCCTCCTTTCGCGAAGGCGGGCGGCTGATCTACGTGGGCGCCGGCACCAGCGGGCGGCTCGGCGTGCTCGATGCCTCGGAGTGCCCGCCCACGTTCGGCTCTCCGCCCGAGATGGTGCAGGGCGTTATCGCCGGCGGCCCCGGTGCGCTGGTGCGCGCCGTGGAGGGCGCGGAGGATCGAGAGGCCGAGGGCGAGGCCGCGATTCGCGAGCGGCAAGTCGGGCCGAAGGACACCGTGATCGGCCTGGCCGCGAGTCGCCGCACCCCGTTCGTGGTCGCGGCGCTGCGCGTCGCGCGCGAGCTCGGAGCGAGAACCGCCTACGTCACCTGCACGCCGCGCGAGGAGTTCCGTCTCGACGTGGACGTCGCGATCTGTCCGGTGGTGGGCCCCGAAGTGTTGATGGGCTCGACGCGCATGAAGGCCGGCACCGCGCAGAAACTGGTGCTCAACATGATCACCACCGCGGCGTTCGTTCGGGTCGGCAAGGCCTACGAGAACATGATGGTGGATCTGATGGCGACCAGCCAAAAGCTGGTCGAGCGCTCGCGCCGCACGGTGATGACCGTGACCGGCGCGAGCTACGACGAAGCCGGTCGCGCCATCGCCGCCGCGGGCGGCAGCGTCAAGACGGCGATCGTCATGCTCGGGCGCGGCGTGGATCGCGCCGCGGCTGAAGCGCGCCTCGCGCGTGCGGCCGGATTCGTGCGGCGCGCGCTCGAGGAGCAGCCGTGAGCGGCCCTCGCCGGCGATCCGGCGGCCGGCCACCCGGCGAGCCCATGCCGGACCGATGAGCGACGCCTGGACGCGCGTGCGCGAGTACGCCGGCCGGCGGGAGACGCGCGTCGTCGGTCTCATGACGGGCACCTCGGCGGACGGCGTGGACGCGGCTCTGGTCGAATTCATGGGCGGCGGCATCGCGGCGCGCCCCTCGCTCCGGGCGTATCACGAGACCCCGCTCGACGACGCCTTGCGCTCCGAGATCCTGGCCGCCGCTTCGGCCGAATCCCTCGGCCCTGAGCAGCTGATGGACCTGGACGCCGAGCTGGGAGAGCGCTACGCCCGCGCAGTCGGCGCCCTGCTCGAGCAGGCAGGAATCGGCGCGACCGAGGTGGACGCGATCGGCTCGCACGGGCAGACCATTCGCCATCTGCCACGCGCCGCCGGGAAAGGCGCCCGCACCTGGCAGATTGGCTCGGCCGCGATCCTCGCCGAACGCACCGGCATCGCGGTGGTCTCGGACTTTCGCAGCCGCGATACCGCCGCGGGCGGAGAGGGTGCGCCGCTGGTACCGATCGCGGACGCCTGGCTGTTCCGATCGTCCGAGGAATCCCGGGTGTTGCTGAACCTCGGCGGGATGGCGAATCTCACCTGGCTGCCGCGCGGGCGGGGCGACGAAGGGGCAATCGCCTTCGACACGGGCCCGGGTAACGCCCTGCTCGACGCGCTGGCGGGGCGGCGCAGCGCCGGGCGCGAGCGCTTCGACCGGGACGGCGCCTTCGCCGCCGGCGGAACGGCCGACGAGCGCTTGCTCGCCGAGCTGCTCGCCGATCCATTCTTCGCTCAGCCGCCGCCGCGCTCGACCGGACGCGAGCGTTTCGGCGCGGATTTCGCGGCCCGGCTCGCGGAGCGCGCCCGCGCGCTGGGGCTCTCGGAAGCCGATGCCGCGCGCACCGCCATCGAGCTGACCGCCGCCTCGATCGGCGAAGCGATCGAGCGCTACGTGCGGCCGCGCGGCGCGGTGGACGCCGTCTACGCAAGCGGCGGGGGAGTCGCGAACGCCACGATGATGGCGGCGCTCGAGCGGCGTGTCGCGCCGGCGAGGTTACATTCGCTCGCCGAGCTCGGCGTGCCTCCGGCCGCGAAGGAGGCGATGGCGTTCGCCCTGCTCGCCCACCTGACCTTGTGCGGAGCGCCGGGCAACCTGCCCGCCGCGACCGGGGCGCGGCATCGCGTGGTGCTGGGGCACCTCACGCCCGGAGCCTGGCGATGAGGCGATGGCCGCTCCGAATGCGGGCCGGCGCCGCCGTGGCGCTGCTCCCGCTGCTGGTCGCATCTTGCGCGCCGCCGCCCGCACCGCCCACTCCGCCGGGCGCGGGAGTCCCGACACCCGCGCCCGTGCCGCCGGCCGCGCCGCCGCCGGCTCCATTGCCGCCACTCGCCCTCCACGAGGAGCCGCTGGTGACGGTCGGGCTCGCATGGGACCGGGACACCCTGCAGCTCGCGGCGCTCGACAACGCCAGCTTCCGCCACGCCCCCTGGCCCGACGCCCGCGATCTCCCCTCGCATGGCTCGCTGAGGCTCCGGGCCGAGTCCTCGGGCGTGCGAGTCGAAACCCTGCGCGCAAAAGCCTGGGAGACCATGTTCGTGTCCTCGCCGCGCGACACCTGCTGGCTCGCGGCGCTCCAGCCCACGGGGCCGGTGGCGCGCTGGAACGGCAAGCAGTGGCGCGGAGCGCTCGGGGTGTTCCTCAACCCGCGCGGGCGCCTCACGCTGGTCGCGCGGCTGCCGCTCGAGACCTACCTGCAGGGCGTGGTGCCGAGCGAGATCGGAGCCCTGGGCGACGACCGTATCGAGGCGGGCAGGGCGCAGGCGATCGCGGCGCGCAGCTACACCCTCTTCTATCGCGGCCGGCGGGCGGCGGAAGGGTTCGATCTGTTCGGCACCGTCGAGGACCAGTTCTACGGCGCGGTCGAGAGCGAGAAGCCGCTCGCCACGCGCTGCGTCGCCGAGACGCGCGGCCAGGTGGCGGTGTGGGAGGGCCAGCCGATCCGCGCCAACTACTGCTCGACGTGCGGGGGCATCTCGGCCGAGGTCTGGGAGGCGTGGCCGACTCCGGCGCTCGGCTACCTCACCAGCCATCGCGACCGCGCGCACGGCACGGACTTCTGTTCCGGCTCGGCGCACTACCGGTGGCGGGAGACCTGGACGGCGGACGAGTTCATGGCCAACCTGGCGCGCTTCGGCCCCGCGAACGGGGTGCCGCCGCCGCCCTCGGGCTGGGGAGATCTGGTGGACGCCTCGGTGGCCTCGCGCTCGCGTTCCGGGCGGGTGTGGGACCTCCGAGTCACCACCACCACCGGAGTCGTCGAAATTCCCGCCTACGTCATCCGGCTGGTGCTGCGGCGCGGCGGCCAGCCCGGCGCCATTCTCCGCTCGAACCTGTTCAAGCTCGCCGTGAAGCGGGATCCGGCCACACGCGCGGCGACCGCGGTCGTGGCGAGCGGAGCGGGCTCCGGGCACGGCGTGGGCCTGTGTCAGACCGGCGCGCTCGCCATGGCCCAGGCGGGCGCGAAAGCGCGCGAGATACTCGAACACTACTATCCGGGCGCGCGGCTGGAAACGCTCTACCACTGAAGGCGCTCCGCGTGGGAGCCCGCGGGAAGCGCATGTTACAGCCGGCTCGCGGTTGACACTCTCGCGGCGCCGCGGATAACCTGCCGCGCTCTTGAGCCGTGTTCGCGACTCGCGATTACGGCCGTTGCCCGCGGGGTTGTAGTTCAGTTGGTTAGAACGCCTGCCTGTCACGCAGGAGGTCGCGGGTTCGAGTCCCGTCAACCCCGCCATTCCCTCCCGAAGGCTGAGGCCGAGTCGCTCCGGCGCTCGGTCGCCTCAGTTGCCTCGGTCGCCCGCCCGCCCGCTTCTCGGCCGGCGGGCTATTTTTCATTGACGGGTGGAGGGCGCTCCGTATACTGCCGGTGCCTTTGGAGACGAGCGCGCATCTCACAGTGGCACAACGCATCCGAATGCGCGTCGAGGACGGTGACGCCGGGCGAAACGCAGAGAGTTGCTGCGCAGCCGGGCTGACCGAGAGGGAGCCATGACGAGGAAGAAGGGAGTCCCCGAGGACGACGACTTCGGCATCGTGCCGGACGACGAAGCCGAGGACTACGGAGACGAAGAAGACGAGCTCGCCGATGACGAAGTCCTCGAGGACGACGAGTTCGATGACGATGATGATGAGGAGTACGGCGACGAGGACGAAGACTTCGAAGAGGATTTCGAAGACGACGAATACCTCGACGACGACGAAGAAGAGTTCGAAGACATGGCGGACGAGGACGAGGACGATCGGTAGCTGATCATGCGGATCGGATTCGGGAATCGGCGCGCATCGCGATGGTTGCGAGGAGGTGGCTGACGAAATGATCGGTTTCGGCCCACACCTGATGCTCGATGGCTATGGGTGTGACAAGGGCAAGCTTCAGGATCTCAACCTCATCTATCGGATCCTGGACGAACTTCCCACCCGGATCGGCATGACGAAGATCATGCCGCCATATGTGTTCAAGTACAGCGGGCTGAAACCAGAGGACTGGGGGCTCTCGGGCTTCGTCCTCATCGCCGAAAGCCACATCAGCATCCACACCTTCCCCGAGAAGAACTTCGTGAGCGTCGACATCTTCTCCTGCAAGCACTTCGACGCCGAGTTCGCTTCCGACTACCTCAAGAAGACGTTCGGGATGGTCAAGGTCGAGAGCACGGTTCTCGATCGTGGCACCGAGTTCCCAAAGACCCTGAACGGCGCCGCCCACCTGGTGCGCGCCGATCGACGCCGCGTGTCGCGTCCGGCTCGGGCCGCCGCCCGAACCGCGTAACTCCGCCTTCAATCGACGGGCCTCGTCCGGTTTCCGGGCGGGGCCCGAAGTGCGTTCGCGGTCGAGGAGGACCCGATGAAGCAACCCGACTGGCCGGTGGGACTCCCGTCCAATTTCGGCGGGCTCGCGGATCAGTTCGCCGCGCTCGAGCGCGCTGCCGCGGTGATCCTGCCCGCGCCCTACGATTTCTCCACCACCTATCAGGGCGGCACCCGGTGGGGTCCGCGCGCGATCCTCGCGGCCTCGCAGAACATGGAGCTGTGGGACGAGGAGCTGGGCGCCACCTACCAGCGCGGCATCCACACCCTTCCCGAGCTGGAGCCGACCGCGCTCGGGCCCGAGGAGATGGCGAAGCGGGTCGAGCAGGCGGTCGACTGGATCCTCGATCAGAAGAAACTGCCGGTCATGCTGGGCGGCGAGCACAGTCTCACCGCCGGAGCGGTGCGGGCCGCGTTCACGCGGTTCCCGAAGCTCAGCGTGCTCCAGCTCGACGCGCACGCCGACATGCGGGATCGCTATCTCGACTCGCGATTCAGCCACGCGTGCGTCATGCGCCGCGTGCGGGAAATGGTTCCGGCCGCCTCGGTGGGCATCCGCTCGCTGAGCGAGGAGGAACGGGAGTTTCTCGACGAACATCCCGCGCCGATCTGGAGCGTGCGGCAGTTTCGGGCGCTGAAGGGAGACTGGAGCCGGATCCTCGGCAGCCTGACCGATCACGTCTACGTGACCTTCGATCTCGACGCGCTGGATCCCGCGATCGTTCCGGGCACCGGCACGCCCGAACCCGGGGGACTCGACTGGTACGAAGCCGTGGATCTGCTCGCCGCCGTGGCGAGGCGCTCGAAGATTGTGGGAATGGACGTGGTGGAGCTGGCGCCGCTGCCCGGGCAGGTGACTTCGGATTTCCTCGCCGCGCGACTCACCTATCGCCTGATCGGACTCGCGCTCGGCGTCTCCCGTGACGGCTGAGATCGAGGCGGGCGGCCGCGCCGAGCGCGCACCGTCGCCGGAGCCGGTTGCGCGCCTTCTGTTGCGCCGGCACCAGGATCGCCGCGTCCGCGGCGGGCACCCCTGGGTGTTCTCGAACGAAATCGGAAGCATCGAGGGCCACTGTTCCGACGGCGATCTGGTCGAAATCTGTGACCATCGCGGGGCTTTTCTCGGGCGCGGCTACTGGAATCGCAGGAGCCTGATCGCGGCGCGCCTGCTCACCCGCGGCCGCGATGCCATTGATGTGGAGTTCTTCGTCCGGCGTTTCGAACGCGCGCGAAAATTCCGCGAGCGTGTGGTGCCGGGCGCCGAGGTGGCGCGCGTGGTCTACGGCGAAGCCGACCAGACACCCGGGCTGGTGGTGGACCGTTACGGCGACGTGCTGGCGGTCCAGATCCTGACGCTGGGGATCGAGCGGCGGGCCGGGATGGTCCGCGAGGCGCTCGAATCAGTGTGGAAGCCGCGGGGCGCCTGGCGCATGGCCGACTCGCCGCTGCGGCGGCTCGAGGGTCTGCCGCTCGACCGGGCGCCGTGGTGGGGTGAGGCGCCGGAGCGCGCCGAGGTGAGACTCGATGGCTTCGCGCTCGAGGTGAATTTCGCGCACGGCCAGAAGACCGGACTCTATCTCGATCAGCGGCTCAATCGGCGGCAGGCCGAGTCGCGCGCCGCGGGGCGCCGCGTGCTGGATCTCTTCTGCTACCAGGGCGAGTGGATGCTCCATGCACGGCGCGGAGGTGCGGCGAGCGTGCTGGCGGTGGACGCCTCCCAGCCGGCGTTGGATGCGGCAGCACGCAATCTCGAGCGCAACGGTGGCGCCGCCGGCGCGACGCTGCGGCGCGGCGACGTGTTTGACGTGGCGCGCGAGCTGGAAGCGGCCGGAGAGCGCTTCGGCATGGTGATCGCCGATCCGCCGGCGCTGATCAAGTCCGGCAAGCATCTGGCAGCGGGCGCGCGCGCCTATCGAGAGCTCAATCGGCTGGCGATGGGCCTGCTCGAGGAGGAGGGCGTGCTGATCACCTGTTCGTGCAGCCATCACCTCGACGACGCACTGTTCCGCCAGGTGCTGCTCGAGGCCGCGCGGCTCGCGAAACGGCCGTTCCGCGTGCTCGACTGGACCGCCGAGTCGCCCGATCACCCGCAGCTGCTGGCGGTACCGGAGACGCACTATCTCAAGTGCGCAGTGCTGCAGGCGCTGTAAGCGGTCAGCGAATTCGGCCGCCGATCGAGCGGTGCCTTGAGGTTGCCGGGCCTCGCGCGCCTACCTGTAAATCGACTTCAGCGTCCCCCAGGTCGTCGGTCGGACTGGCGTCATGGGATTGCAGGTAGCGCCGATGTATGACGCGACGATCGCTTCGTCGGCTCCCGTCACGCGGAGGTCTCCAGTGAAGTCCGCGTGGTAGTCGTCGGTACCGATCAGAGCGTGAACTGCGGCCTGATCCGCCGCCGTGACAGTGAGATCGCCGTCCATGTCGACCGAGGCCAGACCGCTGTCTCCCAGCCAGACGCCGTCGGCAAAGACCTGTACGATGGCCGATCCCGGGCTGCCTCCGACTCGAAGATCGAAGTCCACCTGGCCGCGGCTGTCGGTGAACTCTTGAATCGTCTTCGCTTGCAGATCCACGACACAGCCGGTGCACGCCATCGGGCACGGGTGGAACTGGGCGCAGGCTGAGAAATCGAGCACGACACTGGAGCCGACGATCGGGTTGAACGCGCGATCGTGTACCAGCACGTGCCCGTACAGGTGCCCTCCGGGTTCGCTATACATGTACTCCGAGACTACGGACGTGAATCGCGAAGGTTGGGCAGACGCGACCGAACCGATGCACGCGGTCGCAATGGCTGCCGCGACGATGGTGGAGTAGGGGGCCTTCATTCCGACCTCCTGAGGAGGCTGCAATGAACGAGATAGTCAGTGCTCCTTTTCTTTATTCTAGAGCGGGATCCAAAGGTCCGCCACCCCTGGCTCATTAATGCGGTCGTGCAGGCGTCGCAGTGGCGCTGGCTCGAGCTTCCGTGGCGGTGAGGCGCCTGCCGTTCATCAACGCAACTCCGAAGGTTCGCTCCGCCACGAACTGGTTGTGCGCTCGGCAGAGCAATCTCAAATTCGCGACGTTGCTCTCGCCACCCCGTGCGATCGGCACGACATGATCAAATTCGAGCCCGTGACGCGCGTCGCAGCGCTTCCCGTTGTCACCCACGAAGGCGCAGCGATTGCCGTCGCGCTTCGCAACTGCGCGCTTTACGCGAGCGGGGATATGTCTCGGGTCTCCTGACTTGCGCGGCGAGCGCTCCAAGGGCCGCAAGGTCGCCGCGAACTTCTTCTTCTCGAGATCCGCCACCAGGAGCTTCAGCGCCTTTCCGAGGACGTCCCCGAGCGAGCCGGTGATGGAGGCGCGGCCCAGCAGTTCTTGCGCACGCTGGAGATTTTCGTACGCCTCCTCATCGAGCGTTGCCTGAAGCGAGTAGGTCCGGGGCGCGACGGGAGTCAAACGGGGCGGCGCGGCTGGGGCCGGCGTGATTGGCGGCGGGGGTACCGGCTCAGCACCGGCCGCGAGCGTTGGAGACGAAACGACTGCCGCAGCCTCTCCAGAAGGCTTCTGTACTGGCCCCGGGGCCAGTTGAGGAACCGCAGAAGTCATGGGGAGGGCGATGCATCGCTCCGGCGGCGCCTGACCCGGGAAGCGATTCGCGATCAGTTTCTCGATCTGGCGCTTGGTCCTGTGCGTCGCCAGTCGCACCAGCTCGGTCACGTTCTCGGGGGTGAGATGCGGAGCGAGCAGCACGACACCCGCCAGATGAAGGCGGCCATCGGCAAGGGCTTCGAAGATCACTGGAAACTTCCTTCCCTGCCGGGCGACCCGGATGCGCTTGAGAGCCGCCCACTCGGACAGGTGCAGATCCCGAACGCAGAAGGCGTAAGTCGAGTCGCATCCTTCCGCGAGATGGAGCTTCCGAAATTCGTATTCCGCGATGTCGGCGAGAAAGCTGGCCGTTGCCGCGCGCTCTCCAGCGGCGGAAACCTTGACGTCTTGGCGAAGCTGGTCGTTGGTCCGGTGCAATCTCGAAAACGAGTTCATGGGACTTCCCGCGGGGGCGGGTGATCGGGGGCTGCACGTTATTTCATATCACGGCACTTTTCGACGCACGGATTTCAACGCAGATCGCGGATCGTGAGCGCAGCCGAGAATATTCATCGCACGAGCGCGAACCGCGTTTCGGGCGCATCGTGCGCGCGCTGGCGAGCACGCCAGAAAACACATCGAGCACTGCTCGCGCAGTGCTCGCACTTGAAGTCAAGAGACAAATTGTCTCGTTCGAGAATCTCGCTCGCGCGCTTCGCTCAGCCTGCGCCGAGCGCCCCGAGCAGCATCCGATGGAAATGATGCACACCCTGCTCGCGCGCCGGAGAGTAGCGGCCGCGCGTGTAGAGACGCGAGCGCATGCCGCGCTGGACGCTCTCCACCACCGCCTCGTCTTCGCGCTCGACGCGGTCGATCGAACCGCCGGCGCCGCGGTCGAGCCGCGACGCGTCCCAGACGTAGGGAAGGAACGAAACGCGCGTGAGGTCGGGGGCCAGCGGTCGCACCACGTTCACCGAGATGCCCCACGGATAGAGATTCAGCATGGTGTTGGGATAGAGCCACCACCAGTAGGCCGCGATCTTCCGGCCGAAGTCCGGCGAAGCCTTGGGCAGATCGAAGACCTCCTCTTCTCCACTGGCCACCCCGAGCTGCAGGCTCGATCCCTCGAACAACTCGGTCCGGTACTCGCCGTAGTCGATGGCCTCGGCCAGGCCGGCGTGCACGTAGGGGATGTGAAAGCCCTCGAGGTAGTTCTCGACGTAGAGGGCCCAGTGCGCCCGCACCAGGTAGTCGCGCGCGCGGGTCGCGTCGAACGCGGCATCGAACGTCTTCATCCAGCCGCAGCGCTGGTCGAGCGGCGCGAGCAGCTTCTCGAGAGGCAGTGCCGGGGCCAACGAGGCGAAGACCAGCTTGCCCCAGGCGCCATGCGGCACTTTCGGCAGATGATCCCGCTCCGACGGGAAGTTCTCGACCTGCTCGAACTCCGGCATCGAGAGGAAGCGCCCATCGAGCGCGAAGCGCCGCCCGTGGTAGCGACAGCGCAAGAAATTCTCGACCGAGTCGCCCTCGCACACCGGCGTGCCGCGATGCGTGCAGACGTTGGAGAGGCAATGCACGCGATCGTCGCGGTCGCGGGTCAGCAGCAGCGGCTCGCTCAACAGGCCATCGAGCAGCGTGAAGGGGTGCACCTGTCCGGGCACCTTGACGCGATCGAGATCCGCCACGAATTGCCAGCTCGGAACGAACACGCGATCGCGGGCGCGAGCGAACAGCTCGGGATCGGCGTAAAGGCGGCCGGGCAGCGTCTCGGCGCGCCGAATGTCCGGATCGACCTCGGGCAGCTCGGCCGGAGGCGTCACGCGGTCACTTGCCGAGCGTGCGCGCCACGTAGGCGCGCACCGCTTCCAGCACCTCGGGCGACGACCACGCCGCCAGCGTGGCGGCGTCTTCGGCCGCGCCGAACTGCCGGCAGGCATCGCGTGCCGGCCGGCGCAGCCGCTCCTTGCTCAGGCGATAGCTGGTCGGCGGCACCGCGGCGAGATCGCGCGCGATCTCCTCGGCGCGCGTGAGCAAGCGCTCCGGGTCGACCACTTCGTCCACCAGCCCGCGCGCGAGCGCCTGCTCGGGCTCGTAGGTGGCGCCGGCGAGCACGATCTCCTGCGCCACGTCAGGGGCAAGCGTGGCGCGGATGATCTCGATCACGAGCGTGGGAAACGGCACCCCCACTTTCAACTCGGGAAGACCGATCCGGCCATTGCCGCGGCTCATGACGCGCCGATCGCAGGCCAGCGTCAGCACGCCGCCGCCGGCAATCGCGTGCCCATTGACGGCCGCAACGGTCGGGCGCGGGAGGTAGAACAATCGCTCGAAGCACCGGCCGAGCGCCGGCAGAAACTCCCGGACGTAGGCGGCTCCGCCATCGCGCAACCGCACCAGGTCCACTCCCGCCGAGAAGATCGCGCCGGTGCCGGTGAGCACGATGGCCGGCGCGCCTTCGGCCTCGGCCGCCGCGAGTTCGGCTTCGAGCGCGAGCAAGAATTCCAGATCGAACGCGCTCGCTTTGCCATGCGCCAGCCGCAATAGCCGCGCCGGCCCGAGCATGCCGCGCTCGATCATCGGCGTGCGTGCGATCGGCGGAGTCATGCGATCGGCGGAGTCATTGGTTGGGCACTTCGCCGGACCCGCCGGACCCGCCGGATCCGCCGGGCGCGCCCTGGTCGGCGGGCGGCGTGGCGCCCGTGCTCTTCTTCACGGTGTCGAGGTAGTTCATGCGCAGCTCCGTCAGCACCTGGCGCAGCACACGCTCCTCGTCGGGCTCGAGATTGCCGCGCGTCCGCGCCTCGATCGCAGCCAGCGTGTCGATGGTGTCGCGCGCCACCTCGAGATTCGTCTCGATCTTGCGCGTGATCGGGTTCATCAGCTTGCCGAGCGCCATCATCCCGCTCTGCTGCAGCCCGAGCACCAGTTGAAGAAATAGCGCCGCGGCTCTCGAGGGTGTGGTCGAGTTCATGAAGTGCGCTCTCCGCCCAGCGCCGCGTTCAAGCGCTTGGCTTCTTCCCACAGCGCGTCCATTTCTTCGAGCGAGGCCTGCGAGGGCGACAGGCCGCGCTCGGCGAGCCGCCGCTCGATGTGATGGAAGCGGTCGCGGAATCGATGCGAAGCGGCGCGCAGCTCGCGTTCGGGATCGACGCCCAGGTGTCGCGAGAGATTGACCACCGAGAACAGCAGATCGCCGATTTCGCGCGCCAGCGCCGGCGTGGTGTCGCGACCCATCTCGCGCTCGATCTCGCCCAGCTCTTCGCGCACCTTGGACAGCGCCCCGGAGCTCTCGGGCCAGTCGAAGCCCACCGCACCCGCCTTCTCCTGAATGCGAAAGGCGCCGACCAGCGCCGGCAAGCCCTTCGGCTGCTCGCCCAGCAGCGAGACGTGCTCCGAGCCGCCGGATTTCTCGGCGCGCTTGATTTCCTGCCACTGGCGGTAGGCGCCGTCGCCGTCCGACACCTTGGCGTCGCCATAGACGTGCGGATGGCGCCGAATCAGCTTTTGCGCGGCGCGCTCGAGGCCGTCCGCCAGTCCCGGGCCTCCGCTTTCGCCCAGCAGCTCGAGGCAGAAGATCGCGAGGAACGCGAGATCTCCGAGCTCCTCGGCGGTCGCATCGGGATTCCCCGAGGCGATCGCCTCACCCGACTCGACCGCCTCTTCCGTGAGGTACGGCGTCATGCTGGCCAGGGTCTGCTCGCGATCCCAGGGGCAGCCGTCGGGACCGCGCAGACGCCGGCAGACCGCGACCAGTTCCTGGAACGCGGTGGATTCACGGTCGCTCATGCGCCGAGCATAGGGGAGGCCTTCGCGGCCGGCAAAGCGGCGCGCGTTGCCTCGTCTCATCGCGCCGACTATGCTGCGGTCGCTTCAGCGCGGCCGCGAATTCCGGAGAATCCACGCATGCCGATGCCCGTCTCCACCTGGGTGGAGGTGGATCTCGATCGTTTCGCCGCCAATCTGCGCGCGATCCGCTCGCTGCTCGCCTCGCGCGCGGGCGCGAGCGAGGGCGGGGCGGGTTCCGGGCGCGCGCGGCGCGCTCCTGCCGACATCCTGCTGGTCGTCAAGGCCGACGCCTACGGCCACGGCGCGGTGGAGATCGCCGAGGCCGGCGCCCGGGAAGGCGTCGCCTGCCTGGGCGTCGCGACGCTTCACGAGGGCATCCAGCTCCGTCAGGCCGGGTGCGAGCTGCCGATCATCGTGCTTTCGCCACTGGTTCCCGGCGAGATCGGCGAAGCGCTGAGTCACGGGCTCGACCCCACCGTGTGCGATCTCGAATTCGCCCGTGCGGTGTCGGCGGCGGCGGCGAAGTCGGGCCGCCCGGTGCGTTGTCACGTCGAGATCGACACCGGCATGGGCCGGATCGGCGTGCTCGAGGAATCGGCCGAGCAGTTCCTCGCCGAGCTGACGCGCCTGCCCGGCATCCGGCTCGCCAGCCTCTACACCCACTTCCCGGATGCCGACGCCGAGGATCTCGGCTTCTCTCAGCGCCAGTTGACGCGCTTTCGCGAGCTGGTATCGCGGCTGGCCGCACGCGGCATCCGGCCGCCGCGACTGCACGCCTCCAACAGCGCGGGGACCCTCAATCTGCCCGACGCGGGCTTCGACTGGGTGCGTCTCGGGCTCGCGGCGTACGGGCACCTGCCGCCCCATTCCCGCGCGGAGGTGCCACTCGAGCCGGTGATGGCGTTCAAGAGCCGCCTGGTGCAGGTGCGCGACCTGCCGGCCGGCGCCACCATCAGCTACGGCCGCACTTTCGTGACGTCGCGCCCGACCCGGAGCGGCGTGGTGGCGGTGGGCTATGGCCACGGCTACTCCTGGCTGCTCTCCAATCGCGGAGAGATGCTGGTGCGCGGGGCGCGCGTTCCGATCCTCGGACGGGTGACCATGGATCTGACCATGGTGGATCTCACCGAGGTGCCCGACGCCGCCCTCGGCGACGAGGTCACGCTGTTCGGTTCGCAGGGTGACGCGGTCTTGCCGCTCGAGGAGGTCGCGCGGCAGAGCGAGACGATCCCCTACGAGATCATGTGCACGATCGGAAAGCGGGTGACGCGCATCTACCTGCGCGAAGGCCGGCCGGTGAAACTGACTTCGCTGGTGGGCGAGAGCGCCGAATGGGCGGCGCAGGCGGCCGACCACTTCCGCATGCGCGCGCAGGCGCTGGCCGCCGCACGGCACCCCTGAGCGATGCGCGTCTTCCTGATCGTGCTGGATGGCGTGGGCGTCGGCGCTCTGCCCGACGCCGCCGACTACGGCGACGCCGGCAGCGACACGCTGCGGCACGTCGCCGAAGCCATGAACGGGTTGCGGCTGCCGAGGCTCGAGCGGCTCGGCCTCGGCAATCTGGTCTCGTTGCCCGGGGTGCGCGCGCTGTCGAGTCCCGTCGGCGCGCGCGGAAAGATGGGCGAGCGATCCAAGGGCAAGGACAGCACCACCGGCCACTGGGAGATGATGGGCGTGATCTCCGAGCGGCCGTTCCCCACCTACCCGCGCGGCTTCCCCGAAGACCTGCTCGAGCATCTCGCGCGCGAGACCGGGCGGCCATGGATGGGCAACGTGGTGGGATCCGGCACCGAGGTGATCGCCCGCTTCGGCGAAGAGCACCAGCGCACGGCCCGGCCGATCGTCTACACCTCGGCCGACAGCGTCTTCCAGATCGCGGCGCACGAGCAGACCCTCCCGCTCGAAGAGCTCTACCGGATCTGCCGCATCGTCCGGCGCGCGCTTCCGCCCGAGCACGCCGTCGGCCGCGTCATCGCGCGGCCCTTTATCGGATCGCCGGGCGCCTATACCCGCACCCCGAATCGGCGGGACTTCTCGCTCGATCCGCCCGAGCCCACCGTGCTCGATCGCCTGACCGCGGCGGGCTGGCCGGTGATCACCGTCGGCAAGGTGGACGACCTGTTCGCGGCTCGCGGCGTCACGGAAGCGATCCACACGCGCGGCAACGCCGAGGGCGAGGACGTGCTCGCTTCGCTGGCGCGCCGGGAGGGACAGGGGCTAGTCTTCGCCAATCTGGTGGATTTCGACCAGCTCTACGGCCACCGGAATGACGTCGCGGGTTTCGCGCGGGCGCTCGAGGAGTTCGACGAGCGCGTGGAGGAACTGCTGGGAGTGCTTCGCTCCGACGAGCTGTGCATGATCACCGCCGACCACGGCAACGATCCGACCACACCGAGCACCGACCATTCGCGCGAGTACGTCCCGCTGCTGATCGGCGGCCCGCGGGTGCGCCCGGGAGTGGACCTCGGCACGCGCGACACCTTCGCCGACGTCGGCGCGACGCTCTCCGAGCTGTTCGGCCTGACTCGGCCACCGGCGGGGAAGAGCTTTCTGCGCGAGGTGCGTGCGTGACGCCCGCCCGGCGCCGGACTTCGCGGTCCCCGAACCAGCGGCTGTGGCCTCCCGCGAGGCTGATCGGCGAGGCCGAGAAGGCGCGCCGTTTCTCGCATTCACCCTACTCGGGATTCGCGGTGGGGGCGGCGCTGCTCGGCCGTGACGGCCGGGTGACGCTCGGCTGCAACGTCGAGAACGCCTCGTTCGGGCTTTCGATCTGCGCCGAGCGCAACGCGATCTGGAACGCGGTGAGCGAGGGGCTTCGTGATTTCGAAGCGATCGCGGTCTCGGCCGGGAACCGGCACGGCGCCTCGCCGTGCGGCGCCTGCCGGCAGGTGCTCCACGAATTTGCGCCCGATCTCTGGGTGATCTGGCGGGGACCGGGCGGGCGCATTCTCGAACGCCGGCTGAGCGAGCTGCTCCCGTTCGCGTTCGACTTTCCGGGACGGTCGCGATGAGCCGCGAGCGCGATGAGCTGGTCGAGACCATTACCCGCGCGGTGATGGAACGGCTGCAGGGCGCCCCGGCGGAGAAGCCGGCGCCGCCCAGGCCGTCGGCTTCCGTGGCCAGCGCGCCCCCGCCGTCGGTGCGCGTCACCGAGACCAGCGATGCCGTCACGCGAGAGCGGCTCAGGATGTTCAGCATTTCGGGCGCCAGCGGCCCCGAGGAGACGCGAACGCTCCATTCCGCCGGCGCCGCGCGCGTGGTGGCGACGGTGGGCTACTGCCCGGCCTCCGACGGCCTCGCGTCGCTCATCGACCACACGCTGCTCAAGCCCGACGCGGATCGCGCGCAAATCGAACAGCTCTGTCGCGAGGCCGCTCAATACTGCTTCGCGTCGGTGTGCGTGAATCCCAACTGGGTCCCGGTGTGCCGGGAGCTGCTGAAGGGGAGCGGGGTCAAGGTCTGCACCGTGATCGGCTTCCCGTTCGGCTCGCATCTTCCCGACGTCAAGGCCTACGAAGCGCGCCGGGCGGTGGAGCAGGGCGCCGAGGAAGTCGACATGGTGATCAACATCGGTGCGCTCAAGTCCAAAGACTATGCGCTGGTGGAGCAGGACATTCGCGGCGTCGTGCAGGCGGTCGGGAAGGACACGGTGGTGAAGGTCATCCTCGAGACCGCGCTTCTCACGCGCGAGGAGAAGATCATGGGCTCGACGCTCGCCAAGGCGGCGGGCGCCGACTTCGTCAAGACATCGACCGGATTCGGCGGCGGGGGCGCCACCGTCGAGGACATTCAGCTCATGCGGGAAACCGTGGGCCCCGAGATGGGCGTCAAGGCGTCCGGTGGGGTGCGCACCAAGCAAGATGTCGAAGCCATGGTGGCGGCCGGCGCCACTCGCATCGGCGCCTCGGCGGGCGTCAAGATCGTGCGCGGCGAGGCCGCGGCTGGGAAGGGATACTGAGTTCCGCGCTCGATCCGCGCGCGTTCCTGCGCGTGAAGCGCGACGGCGGCCGGCACGCGCCCGAAGAGATCCGCGCGTTCATCGAGGGTCACGGCACGGGCGCCATTCCCGACTATCAGGTGAGCGCGTGGCTGATGGCCGCCTACCTGAACGGCCTCGACGACGCCGAGACCGACGCGCTCACTCAGGCGTTGCTCCACTCGGGCCATGTCTTCGACTGGAGCGCCCTGGGTCGTCCGACCGCCGACAAGCATTCCACCGGCGGCGTCGGCGACAAGATTTCCCTGATCCTCGCGCCGCTGGTCGCGGCCTGCGGGGTGCTGGTGCCGATGGTTTCGGGCCGCGGCCTCGGCCATACCGGCGGAACGCTCGACAAGCTCGAGAGCATCCCGGGTTTCCGCACGCGGCTCACGCCCGACGAGCTGCGCGCGCAACTCGATCGCGTCGGCGTGGTGATGGTCGGCCAGGGGCCGGACCTGGCGCCCGCTGACGGCCGGCTGTACGCACTGCGCGACGTGACCTCGACTGTCGAGCGCGACTATTTCATCGTCCCGAGCATCGTCAGCAAGAAGATCGCCGAGGGCGCCAGCGCCCTGGTCTACGACGTGAAGAGCGGAAGCGGCGCCTTCATGAAGACCCGGGACGCCGCGCGCGGGCTGGCGCGCCGGCTGGTGGCGACCTCGCGAGCGCTGGGCGCGCGCGCCGCGGCGTTCGTCACCGACATGAGCTGGCCGATCGGCGAGGCGGTGGGGAACGCGCTCGAAGTGACCGAGTCGTGGCGGGTGCTCCGTGGCGAACGGGTGGCCGGCACGCGAGAGCTGACCCTCACGCTCGCCGCCGAGATGGTTTCACTGGCCGGCGAAGCCCCTCGCCAGAAGTCGCGAGAGCAGGTGGAGGGGGCGTTGGATTCCGGCGCCGCGCTCGAAAAGTTCGAACGCATGGTGGAGGCCCAGGGCGGCGATCTCTCCGAGCTGCGCGCAAAGGGAAGTTTGCACCCGGCGCCGGCCAGCGTGGAGGTCGTCGCGGACCGCGAGGGCGTCCTCGCGGGCTGCGAGTGCGACCGCCTGGGCGAGCTGTTGGTGGAATGGGGAGGCGGCCGCCTCCGCAAGGAGGACGCGATCGATCCGCGCGTCGGGCTCACGATGTTGCGCTCGCGTGGAGAACGCGTGAAGCGCGGTGAAGCCTTCGCACGACTGATGCTGGCCCGCGAGGATCGCGTGGCCGCGGCTCGCGTGGCGGCATGCTTCTCGATCGAGGCCACGGCGCCGCCGGCGGCTCCCGCCGATCTGGTGTTCGAGCGGCTGGAATGAGGCGCGAGCCCGCTCGCGCCGGGCTCAGCGAATCTTGATGTGCTCCCGATCGCGGGCGCGATCCGAGCGATCGAGTTCCCTGAGGTCGGGATGCGCGACCTCGGTGGTGGTCGAGAGCGCGGGCGTCACCGGCGGCGACAGCGGTTTGCCGGGATGCGCGCTGCAGTATTCGGTCGGCTCCGAGCCCTCGCTGAACATCTCGTTGGTGACGTCGGGACAGGCATCGGTCGCCAGCATTCCGGTTTCGGCGCACACCTGACGCGTCACCATGCCCGCCGGCATCGAGAAATCCTCGGTGGGCCGCCCGCGGGTTGCGCCGATCATGAAGTCGGTCCACACCGGAAGAGCGGCGCGAGCGCCCGTCATGTTGGCCCCGATCGTCTTCTTCACGTCGTAGCCGACCCACACACCGCACACCAGGCTCGGGATGTAGCCCTCGAACCAGGCGTCCATGTACTCGTCCATAGTGCCGGTCTTGCCGGCCGCGGGCAGCAGGAAGCCGCGGTCGCGCGCGGGATGCCCGGTGCCGTGGTCCATCACGCTCTCGAGCATCGAGGTCATCACCGCCGCGGTTTGCGCCGACAACACCTCGGTGGGACGCGGCGCGTTCTTCTCGAGCACGGTGCCGTTCCGGTCTTCGACGCGCAGGATGAACAGCGGGTCGTTGCGAACGCCGCTGTTCGCGAACACGCAGTACGCCGAGGTCAGCTCGAGCAGCGTCACCTCGCTGCTGCCGAGCGCCATCGAGAGGTTCTGGCCGATCGGGCTGCGGATACCCATCCGCCGCGCGTAGCTCGCCACCAGCGACGTTCCGACCTTGCGCAGCAGCTTGATCGCCGGGATGTTGATGGACTGCTGGAGCGCGTACCGAAGCGTCACCGGCCCCCGGAACGTGCGGTCATAGTTGGCGGGCTGATAAAGCGTGCCGTCGCCGGCCGGGAACGACACGGGCTCGTCCACGATCACGTCGGTGGGCCGGAAGCCGTTGTCCATAGCCGCCACGTACACGAACGGTTTGAACGCCGAACCCGCCTGGCGCCGCGCCTGCACCGCGCGATTGAAGTTGCTCTGATTGAAGTCACGACCGCCGATCAGCGCGCGGATCGAGCCGTTGTGCGGGTCGATCGCCACCAGCGCGCCCTGCAGGTAGGGCGTGCCCTCGGCGGCGCGCGCGCTGTCGCCCTCGGGAGGCACGAAGTTGGCGCGCGTCTCCTTGAGCCTGAGCTCGGCCTCGAGCGAGGTCAGCTGCTTCTCGAGCGCGCGCTCGGCGACCTGTTGCAGATCGATGTCGAGCGTGGTGTAGACCTTCAGGCCCGACTCGTACACGGCGTTCGAGCCATAGCGTTCCTCCAGATGCTGGCGGATCATTTCCACGAAGTAGGGCGCGCGATCGTTGCTGTAGCGGACCGTGGTCACTCCGAGCGGAGCGTGAATCGCGTTGTCGAACTCGACCTGGGTGATGGACTTGGTCACCAGCAGGTTGCGAAGCACCTTGGAGCGCCGCGCGAGTGCCGCATTGGGCCGGCGACGCGGTGAATAGAGGCTGGGATTGGCGGGAAGCCCCGCCAGCAGCGCGCACTCGGGCAGCGTGAGGTCCTGGATCGGCTTGCCGAAGAAGGTCTTGGCGGCGGCCTCGACCCCGTAGGCGCCTTCGCCGAAGTAGATCTGGTTGAAGTACATCTGCAGGATCTGATCCTTCGAGTAGGCGCGCTCGATGCGCATGGCGAGCGCGATCTCCTTGAGCTTGCGGGTGATCGTGCGCTCGTGGGTGAGGAACAGGTTGCGCGCGAGCTGCTGCGTGATGGTGCTGCCGCCCTCGGCGCGCCGCATCTTCAGCACGTTGGTGATCGCGGCGCGGGCGACGCCCCACAGGTCTACGCCCCAGTGCTCGTAGAAATTGCGATCTTCGGTCGAGAGCGTCGCGTTGATCAGGTTCCGCGGCACCAGGCGCAGCGGGATGACCGAGCGGTTCTCCTTGTAGAACTCGTGGAGCACCCGGCCGCGATCATCGAACACCAGCGTCTTGACCGGGGTCTGGATCGCCGTGAGCTGGTCCGGCGAGGGAAGATCACGACCCAGCCACTGGACGATGCCGAACACGGCGCCGGCCGCGCCGAACAGCGCCACCATGACCAGCAGCAGGAACTGCTTCCAGGGAAAGCGGCGCGCGGCGCGAACCGCGGTGTCTTGGACGGAGGACGGAAGATTCAGAACGGGCTCCTTGGCGGCCGGAGTCTAGGTGTCACGCTCACGGAGGGTCAACTCTGCGTCGGTTTGGATGAGTCGATGCTCGAGCGCGACGCCTCCCCGCGAAGTCGCGGCGCCGCGCGGAGTTGTTGGCCGGGACTCTGCCCACTAGTATCGCGCCCTTCGTCATCGGCGCATTCGGGCGGGAGCTTGAGAAAACCATGACACCGGAACGTCAATTCGAGCTGCTGGCGCGGGGGACCGAAGAGATCCTGCCCGAAGGTGCGCTGCTCGAGCGCCTTCGGCTCGCCGCGCGAGAGAATCGGCCGCTGCGCGTCAAACAGGGGTTCGATCCCACCGCGCCCGACATCCATCTCGGCCACACGGTCGGATTGAGAAAGCTCCGCCAGTTTCAGGATCTCGGCCACCGAATCGTGCTGATCGTCGGCGACTACACCGCGATGGTCGGAGATCCGAGCGGTCGCAACAAGACGCGCCCGCAGCTCGAACAGGCGGAGGTCGAGGCCAACGCGCGCACCTATCTCGAGCAGTTCTACCGCGTGCTCGATCGCGATCCCGCGCCGCCGCGACTGCCGGTCGAGGTTCGGCGCAACAGCGAATGGCTCGGCAAGATGAGCTTTCTCGAGGTCGCGCGTCTCTGCTCGCGCTACACCGTGGCGCGCATGCTCGAGCGCGACGATTTCGCGAAACGATTCGAGGCACAGCACCCGATCGCGCTCCACGAGCTGCTGTATCCCATGATGGTGGGCTACGACTCGCTGATCGTGAAGGCCGACGTCGAGCTCGGTGCCACCGAGCAGAAGTTCAATCTGCTGATCGGCCGCGTGATCCAGGAGGACTACGGCGAGCTGCCGCAGATCGCCATGACGCTTCCCGTGCTGCCGGGCCTCGATGGCAAGCAACGCATGAGCAAGAGCCTGGGCAACTACATCGGCGTGGCGGATCCGCCGGCCGACATGTTCGGAAAGGTGATGAGCCTTCCCGATTCCGTGCTGGAAATGTTCTGGCGGCTGGTGACCGACGCCGACGCCGACGAGCTGAAGGCGATCGAGCGCGAACTCGGTGACGCGGGCATCAATCCGATGTCGATCAAGAAGCGGCTCGGGGAGCGTCTGGTTCGCATGTATCACGGCGAGGAAGCGGCACGGCGCGCGCGCGAATCGTTCGAGGCGCAGTTCAGCCGAAGGGAAGTGCCGCGGGATCTGGCGGAGTTCGGCCGCGCGGCGGTGACGGCCGCGGCGAAGGATGGAGGACGGCCGAAGTTGCTCGAGTTCCTGCTCGCGGCGGGTTTCGCCGAGTCGCGCGGGGCGGCCCGGCGACTGATCTCGCAGGGCGCGGTGAGTGTGGACGGGGAAAGGGTCGGCGACCCTGAAGCCGCGCAAGACCCCGGCCATCCGTTCGTGCTGCGCGCCGGGCGGAAGATGAAGCGGTATGTGCCTTAACGCTCTGTGCTGTAGCTACTTGCGCGGATGATGCGGGAGCTGGCAAAAACCCTTCCGCCGGGGGGTTGACAGAACCGGCCGACGCCGCCATATTGCTGTCGCTGCAGGGAATTGTGCCCTCTCAAGATTCTTCGGTTGACTTCACCCCACGACAGAGGCTAAGTTCCCCGTCCGCTTTTTCCGCAGGAAAGAGCGAGATCGACTTCGTTCTTTGATAATTGAATAGCGCACGCAACTTCTGAATGCCCGCGCGAGGCCCGCGCACATCGTCTCGATTTCGAGGCGTGGGTGCGGTTTCATTTCCTTGCAAATGATCCAGGCGGGTGGGCTTCGGCCTGCTCGCTTGATCTCCGTTTTTTACCACGGAGAGTTTGATCCTGGCTCAGAACGAACGCTGGCGGCGTGGATTAGGCATGCAAGTCGTACGCGAAAGAGGGGGTAACTCCTCGAGTAGAGTGGCGAACGGGTGAGTAACGCGTGAGAAACCTGCCTTCATCAGGGGGATAACACTCCCAACGGAGTGCTAATACCGCATGAGACCACGGGATCGCATGGTCCTGAGGTCAAAGGTGGCCTCTATTTATAAGCTATCGGTCGGAGATGGCTTCGCGTCCCATTAGCTAGTTGGCGGTGTAAAAGACCACCAAGGCGACGATGGGTAGCTGGTCTGAGAGGATGGTCAGCCACACTGGGACTGAGATACGGCCCAGACTCCTACGGGAGGCAGCAGTCGAGAGGCTTCGGCAATGGGGGAAACCCTGACCGAGCGACGCCGCGTGGAGGATGAAGGCCCTTGGGTTGTAAACTCCTTTTGCTGGGGAAGAAATGCGATCAGGTGAACAATCTGGTCGTTTGACGGTACCCGGCGAATAAGCTCCGGCTAACTCCGTGCCAGCAGCCGCGGTAACACGGGGGGAGCGAGCGTTGTTCGGAATCACTGGGCGTAAAGGGCGTGCAGGCGGTCAAGTAAGTGGAATGTGAAATGCCTCGGCTTACCCGAGGATCTGCATCCCAAACTGCTTGGCTTGAGTACGGGAGAGGATGAGGGAATTCCTGGTGTAGCGGTGAAATGCGTAGATATCAGGAGGAACACCGGTGGCGAAAGCGCTCATCTGGCCCGATACTGACGCTGAGGCGCGAAAGCTAGGGTAGCGAACGGGATTAGATACCCCGGTAGTCCTAGCCGTAAACGGTGAGCACTAGGTGTTGGAGGCATCGACCCCTCCAGTGCCGCAGCTAACGCACTAAGTGATCCGCCTGGGGAGTACGGCCGCAAGGTTGAAACTCAAAGGAATTGACGGGGGCCCGCACAAGCGGTGGAGCATGTGGTTTAATTCGACGCAACGCGAAGAACCTTACCCAGACTTGACATGCAGTGGACGGGTGTGGAAACACACTTTCCCTTCGGGGCCGCTGCACAGGTGCTGCATGGCTGTCGTCAGCTCGTGTCGTGAGATGTTGGGTTAAGTCCCGCAACGAGCGCAACCCTTGTCCTTAGTTGCTAACGGATAATGCTGAGCACTCTAAGGAGACTGCCGGTGATAAACCGGAGGAA
>DATKAB010000123.1 GCA_035498555.1 Candidatus Sulfotelmatobacter sp. | reverse complement strand
CCGATGTATCGAGGTGTGGCGCAGCTCGCCGGCATGGAGGTGCTCCCCACCGGGGACGCGCCCGATGACGCCTTCGCCACCGCGAAATCGCGCTGGAGCGACTTCGACTACTTCTTCATCCACGTCAAGGGCACCGACATGGCGGGCGAGGACGGAAACTTCGACGCCAAGATCGCGACCATCGAGGCCGTCGACCGCGCGCTGCCGGCGCTGACGGCGCTCGCGCCCGACGTGCTGTGCGTGACCGGGGATCATTCCACTCCGGTTCCGGTGAAGGGCCATTCGTGGCACCCGGTCCCGGTTCTCATTCACGCGAAGTGGTGCGGCGCCGACGGCGCCAGCCGCTTCCACGAAGCCGCCGCGCGCGCGGGCAGCCTGGGCACCCTGGCCAGCCGGGACCTGGTCGCCTTGCTGCTCGCCAACGCCGGCCGGCTCGACAAGTTCGGAGCCTGACACCATGCGTCTGATTCCCGGTGCTTTGCTGTTCACTCTGCTCGGAGCCTCGGCCGCGCTCGCCGCGCCGCCGCCACCGCTCAACAGCGGCCTCTACCAGTTTCCGGGGGCGGTCTACTCGCCGGGCTCGACGCAATCGGGGTCGGTCGCGATGGCGGATGCCTGGCTGGCCGACGAGCCGTTCGACAATCCCGCGGTGCCTCCGACGCGCATCGTCTCGGTGTCGCCGATGATCTACCACATCAGCCGGCAGGATCTCCGCGCGAGCAATCGAAGTCTCGACGAGCAAAGCGCCTACTTCGACGGCGCGGGCGGCTGGGTCGGGTTCGGGAAGGGGAAATGGAGCGTGTTCGCGTACGCGCACCAGCCGACCCTGCGACTCGAGGACAACTCGTACCTCTCGGGTCCGATCGGCCTGAGCCCGGCGCCCACCGAGAATTCGGTCAGCACCCGCGAGTTCCACGGGGGTGCAGGTCTCTCGCGCGCGTTCGGACGGCTGCGGCTCGGAGCCGCGGCCGAGTACACGAAGCGGCAGGACTCCTACTCGAATACCGATCGATCGGGCTCGCCGGTTTCCGGCACGACCGATGTGAGCTTCTCGGGCGACGCGGTCGGCGGGGTCGCCGGGCTCCGACTCGAGCTCGGACCCGAAAAGGGCGTGGGGCAGTTCATGGCCGGCGCCTCGGTGAGATACCTCCCGGAGCTCAAGGTCTCGGGCGATCAGAGCACCGACCTCGTGACCCTCACCTCGACCAGCTCGGTGAGCGCGACCCGCAAGTCCGGCTACGAGGGCGGCGTGAGCCTTCGCTACGTCGCCACGTCCCAGGTGAGGGTGGTGGGAGGCGCCGGTGGCCGCACGTCACAGGAGTGGAGCGGATTCGACGTCACGCGTGGCGCCGGATTTCGCTGGGGGCTGGGCGTCGACTTCCACGACGTGCGTGATCCATGGACCCTGCGCTTCGGCCTCGGACAGGAATCCGATCCCGGGTCGCCCGAACCGCGTTCGGGCGTCGTCGGCATTGGCATCGGCTGGAAGCTCGACACCACGCAGCTCGATTTCGGGCTGGTGCAGCACAATTTCAAGCACAACGGCAGCGCCAGCTGCTATGACGATCGGGTTTTGATCACGGCCGTGATTCCCTTCTAGTCGTCCCCAGCGATGGCCGGGTCCGGGGCACTGAAGCGGGAATGCTATACTCGGTCCGATTTCCGTTACCGATCCGTGAGCCCTCGGCGGGTCGCGCCGGGGCGTAAGCCACGTGCGAGAGTGGCGGAACTGGCAGACGCGCTGGACTTAGGATCCAGTGAGGAAACTCGTGGGGGTTCAAATCCCCCCTCTCGCAGTTCCTCCTCACACAATGGCGCCCGAGAGGGCCTCTGGAGCATCCCAACCCCACCATGAAGCAATCGTCGCGAGAGTCGGGAACCTGGCAGCAGACTCTGGATGTCGAAGTTCCGGTCGAGGAGGTCGAGTCACAGCTCGACCAGCTCGCGCGGGCGGTTCAGCGGCGGGCCGTGCTGCCCGGATTCCGGCGCGGCAAGGTGCCGCTCGACCAGGTGCGCGTCCAATTCGCCGATGCGATCGAGCAGGAGTTCTTCGAGAGTTACCTGCCGCGCGCGACCAGCAGGGCGATCGACGGCGCCGGACTGCATCCGATCGTGCCGCCGCTGGTGCGAAACGTCCGATTCACGCCGGGACAGCCACTCCGATTCGAGGCGGTCGTGGATCTCAAGCCGCAGGTCGAGTCGCCGGAGTACCAGGGATTGCTCCTGCGCCGGTTGCGCCGGCCCGTGGATGACTCGTCGGTGGATCGAGTGATGCAAAGCCTGCGCGAGGATGCCGCGGTGTTCGTGGACCTCGGCCGGCCGGCGGAGCGCGGCGACGTGGTGCTGCTCGATTCCACCCGGCTCGACGCCAACGGGCGCCGCCTTCCGGGGACGGTCGCCAAGAACCGGCGCATCCAGCTCGGCGAGCCTTCGGTGCCGCCGGATCTCGAGAACGGGCTGCTCGGCGCCGAGGCGGGACAGGAGCGGACCGTCGAGGTCCGCTACCCCGACGACTACGGGGTGAGCGATCTGGCGGGCAAACAATTCCGCTATCGGGTGGCGGTGCGGAAAATCCAGGAGAAGAAGCTGCGGACTCTGGACGATAACTTCGCTCGAGAGGTGTTTCAGCTGGAATCACTCGAGGCGCTGCGCGCGAAGGTGCGCCAGAACCTCGAGCGGGAGGAGGAGTTGCGGGTCCGTCGAGATCTCGAGACCGCGGCCACCGACGCCCTGATCCAGCGCAACACCCTCGACTTGCCCGAACGGCTCGTGCAGTGGATGCTGGACCGTGTGATCGGCGAGGCCACCGCGGGCCGCCCCATGAGCGACTCGCTGCGAGGGGAGCTGCAGGCTCACTATCGGCCGGGCGTGGAACGCTCGCTGAGACGGGAGCTGCTGCTCGACGCGGTGGCGCGCGCCGAGAAGATCGCGGCCAGCGACGACGAGGTTGCGGCCGAGATCGACCGGATGGCGCAGGCGGATCCTCGCCAGGCGGCGAAGATCCGGGCCCGGTATCAGTCATCGGAACGGCGGGAAGCGCTGCGCGAGACGGTAGTGGAACGGAAGGCGATGGACCGGGTGCTGGAGCTGGCGAAGGTGAAGGACGAGGTGGCGGGGGAGACTCCGTTAATCGTGCCGGCGCGGTGATCCGGAGAACCGAGGGAGCGGTGCTTCAAGGGGGACACAACGGATGGGCCTGGTTCCGATCGTAGTCGAGCAGACCGGCAGGGGCGAGCGCGCCTACGACATCTATTCGCGCCTGCTCAAGGATCGGATCATCTTCATCGGAACTCCGATCGACGATACGGTCGCCAATCTGGTGATCGCCCAGATGATCTTTCTCGAGGGCGAGGATCCCGATCGCGACATCAACCTTTACATTCACAGCCCGGGCGGGATGGTGACCGCCGGGCTTGCCATCTATGACACCATGCAGTTCGTGAAGCCCGACGTGGCCACGCTGTGCATGGGGCAGGCCGCGAGCATGGCCGCGGTGCTGCTGGCGGCGGGCGAGAAGGGCAAGCGCTCCGTGCTTCCCAATTCGCGCATCATGATCCACCAGCCGCTCGGCGGGACGCAGGGCCAGGCCACCGAGATCGAGATCTACATGAAGGAGATGAACAAGATGAAGGAGCAGCTCAACGCGATCCTGGCCAAGCACACCGGCCAGCCGATGGAGCGTATCCTTCACGACACCGACCGCAACTTCTTTATGTCGGCCGAGGAATCGAAGGCGTACGGGCTGGTCGACGAGATCATCGAGAAGCGGCGCTGAGCCAGGCCGACCCAGGGGAATCGCATGAAGAAACGCATCGCTACGCCGCACCCGATCCGCTGCTCGTTCTGTGGACGCGGACAGGACGAAGTGGCGCGCCTGGTGTCCGGGCCGTCGGTCTACATCTGCAGCGAGTGCGTCAAGCTCTGCAACGACATCCTCGAGGGCGAGCTCGAGCGCGAGCAGCCGTCGGCATCGGGGCAGCTGCCCAAGCCGGCCGAGATCAAGCGCATTCTCGACGACTACGCGGTCGGGCAGAACCTGGCGAAAAAGACGCTGGCGGTTGCGGTCTACAACCACTACAAGCGGATTTTCTCGGCTCCTCCGCCGGGTGAGGTCGAGCTCGAGAAATCGAACATCCTGCTGATCGGGCCGACCGGCACCGGTAAGACCCTGCTCGCCCGCACGCTCGCGCGGTTCCTGAAGGTGCCGTTCGCGATCGTCGACGCCACCAGCCTGACCGAGGCCGGCTACGTCGGCGAGGACGTCGAGAACATCCTGGTCCGGCTGCTCCAATCCGCGGACTTCAACCTGGTCAACGCCGAGCACGGCATCGTCTACATCGACGAAATCGACAAGATCTCGCGCAAGAGCGAGAACCCGAGCATCACGCGCGACGTGTCGGGCGAGGGCGTTCAGCAGGCCCTGCTCAAGATCCTCGAAGGCACCGTCGCCAACGTGCCGCCCCAGGGCGGGCGCAAGCATCCGCAGCAGAAGTACATCGAGGTCAACACCAAGGACATCCTGTTCATCTGCGGCGGGGCGTTCGAGGGGCTCGACAAGATCATCGAGCGGCGGGTGGGGCAGAAAATGCTGGGGTTCGGCGCCGAGATCAAGAGCAAGAGCGAGAAGAATCTCGGCGAGCTGATCGCGCTGGTCGAACCCGAGGATCTGCTGCGCTACGGGCTGATCCCCGAACTGGTCGGGCGTCTCCCGGTGGTGGGCGTGCTCGACTCGCTCGACGAGGACTCGCTGGTCAAGATTCTCACCGAGCCCAAGAACGCGATCACCAAGCAGTACCAGAAGTTCCTCGACATGGAAGGGGTGCGCCTCGACTTCACCGAGGATGCCCTGCGCGCCATCGCCCAGCAGGCGATCAAGCGCGGGACCGGCGCGCGCGGCTTGCGCGCCGTGATCGAGGAGGCGATGCTCGATGTCATGTACGACATCCCGTCGCGCGCCGACGTGATCGGCTGCACCATCTCGCGGGAGTGCATCATCTCGGGAGCGCCGCCGCTGCTCACCTATCGTGGCGAGCGCGAGAAGAAGCGCAAGGAAGCCTGATCCGACTCCTCGCGGTCGAATCCGACGCGTCGAGAACCGGAACTTCTTGAGGAGGACCGCGTGTCTCCGAATTCACGGAAGAGCACCCGGGTGAACAAGCCGCGCCCCGCGCCGGTCGAGAGCGTGGCCGAGAGCGCCCGCCGCCGGCCGGTCCGAATGCTGACCGCGACCCGCGGCGACGAGGTCTTCACCTTCCGCGATCGGCTGCCGTTGCTCCCGTTGCGCGACGTGGTGCTGTTCCCCTACATGACGATTCCGCTGCTGGTGGGGCGCCTGCCCTCGATCCACGCGATCGAGCGCGCGGTGGCGGCCGATCGCATGCTGTTCGTCACCGCCCAGAAGAACAGCGATGTCGCCGATCCCTCGCACGAGGAGCTCTACGCGGTGGGCACGGTGGTGCGGGTGCTCCAGCTCTTCCGCTTGCCCGACGGCACCATGCGCGTCCTGGTCGAAGGCCTGTGTCGCGCCCGCGTCGAGCGGTTCCAGTGGTCCAGCCAGTACTACACCGTGCGGGTCAGCCAGCTCGAGGAGGGCAAGGGCGGCGGCGCCGAAGTGGAAGCGCAGATGCGACACGTGCTCGAGTTGTTCCACGAGTATGCGCACCTCAATCGGCGCATTCCCGACGAAGTCCCGATGACGGCGAGCAACATCGCCGATCCCGTCTCGCTCGCCCACACCCTCTCCGCGCATCTGCTGGTCAAGGTGCCGCAGAAACAGAAGCTGCTCGAGGTGAGCGGCGTGTCGGAGCGCCTGCAAATGCTGGGCGAGGTGCTGGCCGGCGAGCTCGAGATCGTCAAGCTCGAGAAGAAGATCGAGGGCCAGGTCCGCTCGCAGGTGCACAAGAACCAGAAAGAGTTCTATCTCAACGAGCAGCTCAAGGCGATCCGCAAGGAACTCGGCCACCAGAACGAGTTCGCGAGCGAGCTGGAAGACCTCGAGGCGGCGATCAAGAAGGCCCGCATGCCGCGCGAGGTCCATGCCCGCGCCGTGAAAGAGCTCGACCGGCTGTCGAAGATGAGCTTCATGTCGCCCGAAGCGACGGTGGTGCGGAACTATCTGGACTGGCTGGTCGCACTGCCCTGGCGACGCGTGACCCGCGACCGGCTCGACATCCGCGAAGTCGAGAAGATCCTCGACGAAGACCACTACGGCTTGCGCAAGGTCAAGGAGCGGATCGTCGAGTACCTGTCGGTTCTCAAGCTCTCCGGCCAGCACAAGGGCCCGATCCTGTGCTTTGTGGGGGCGCCGGGCGTCGGCAAGACCTCGCTGGGGCGCTCGATCGCGCGCGCCCTCGGCCGGCGCTTCGTGCGCGTGGCGCTGGGCGGCGTGCGCGACGAAGCCGAGATTCGCGGCCATCGCCGCACCTACATCGGCTCGTTGCCGGGCCGCGTCATCCAGAGCTTGCGGCGCGCCGGCACGCGCAACCCGGTCTTCCTGCTCGATGAAGTGGACAAGCTCGGCGCCGACTTCCGCGGCGATCCGGCGGCGGCGCTGCTCGAGGTCCTGGACCCCGAGCAGAATCACACCTTCAACGATCACTACCTCGAGGTCGATTTCGATCTGTCGCGGGTGATGTTCATCTGCACCGCGAATTCACTGTACTCGATCCCGCCGGCCCTGCAGGACCGTATGGAGGTGCTGCGATTGCCGGGCTACCTCGATGGCGACAAGCTCCAAATCGCGAAGCGCTTTCTGGTGCCGAAGCAGGTGAAGGCGGCCGGGCTGGCCGCCGGCGATCTGAGGATCACCGACGCCGCGATTCTGGCGATCGTCAACCGCTACACGCGCGAGGCCGGCGTGCGCAATCTCGAGCGCGAGATCGCGGGTCTGTGCCGCAAGGTCGCGAAAAGGAAGGCGTCGGGTTCGCTGCGCGGCCGCACCACCCTGATGCCCGCCAATTTGCACAAGTTCCTCGGTCCCACGCGCTTCATCGACACGCCGGTCGAGAAGCGCTCGCGGGTCGGGGTGGCGAACGGCCTGGCCTGGACCGAGACCGGGGGCGACCTGCTCACGATCGAGGTCTCGATCCTGCCCGGAAAGGGCGACCTTCAGCTCACCGGCAAGCTCGGCGAGGTCATGCGCGAGTCGGGTCAGGCGGCGCTGTCGTACGCGCGCGCGCGCGCGCAACGGCTCGGCCTCGACAAGTGGTTCTACCGCGACATCGACGTCCACGTGCACGTGCCGGAGGGCGCGAGTCCCAAGGACGGACCGTCGGCGGGCATCACCATGGCGGTGGCGCTGATCAGCGCGCTCACCGGCATTCCCACGCGCCCGGAAGTCGCCATGACCGGCGAGATCACGCTGCGCGGCACGGTGCTTCCGATTGGCGGCCTGAACGAGAAGGCGGTGGCCGCGCGTCGATCCGGCATCCGCACCGTCTTGATCCCGCGCGCCAACGAGAAGGACCTGGTCGAGCTCCCCGATGACGTGAAGGAGAGTCTGGAGTTCGTGCTGGTCGAGTCGATGGATCAGGTGCTCGAACACGCCCTCGAGCGGCCGGTCGGCGTCAAGCCCTCGCCGGAGTCACGCCCGACCGCCGGCGACGATCCGTCGGCGCACTACGCCCACTAGGCGTCGAAGCCCAGCTCCCGGTTGATCCACCGCACCAGCGGCAGCATCAGCTGGAAGTCTCTGGCCAGCTCGGCGGGAAGCTTCGCGCGGGTCACCTCGGCGTCTTTCAGGGAGCGTCCGACCGTGAACGATTGGTGCTTGAGCCAGCGCTCGGCGGGATGACCGCACGGATAGCCGCGCGGCAGGCGCTTCAGCATCCCTTCCTCGCTCAGCTCTCCGAATCGTTTTCGCAGCCGGGGATCCCGTGCGGCGCGCTCGAAGCGTGACAGGTCGCGCGCGATCGCGGCGCGCAGCCGGTTGAGATCGCGACGCGGCGGCATCCACAGGCCGCCGCCCACCATCGAGCCACCCGGCTCGAGGTGAAAGTAGAACCCGGCGCTTCCGCCTTCGGCTTCACGGCCCACTTTGCCTTCACCGGCCCGGTGATAGAACCAGCAGGCGGCGTGGGTCTTGTACGGCGACTTGTCTCTTGAGAATCGGACATCGCGATGGATGCGGAACACCGAACGTCTGGGATCGCCGGTCATCTCGGGTGCGAAACCCTGCATGCGGATGGCGAGTTCCTCGACCAGCTCGCCGATCGGCTCCTTCACGTGCTGCTGGTAATCGTCGCGGTGGGCCTCGAACCAGGTCTTGTGATTGTTGCGGGCCAATCCACGGAGGAAGCGCAGGGAATCGGAGCTGAAGTAGGGCATGAAGGAAGCCTACCGCGGCACCCCCCGAACGTCACGCGGCCGCCTCTGGGCGCGGGTTGACGGGCTCGCGAGTGAACTCCACCATGTCCCGCCTCGTTCGACGTCCATCGCGCCGACTCGCGGAGGAGAAGCGCCGCGCCATGAAGATCCGCCTGTTCACGCCCGGTCCGGTCGAAATCCCGCCGCGCATCCTGCGTGCTCTCGCGCAGGTGCCCCCGCACCATCGCACCGAAGGGTTCCGCGAGACACTCAGCCGCGTCGTCGAGCAGCTGCGCGAGCTTCACGGCACTCGAGGCGAGGTATTCCTGCTCTCCGCCTCCGGGACCGGCGCCATGGAGGCCGCGGTCGTCAATGTGATGCGCGCCGGTGAGAAGGCTCTGGCCATCACCGGCGGCAAGTTCGGCGAGCGCTGGGTGGCGATCCTCGAGGCGTTCGGGCTGGCGGTCGAGGTGGTGGAGGTGCCGTGGGGAAGCGCCGTCGATCCGGGCGAAGTCGCGAAGCGGCTCGATTCCGATCCCGCGATCGCCAAGGTGTACGCGACCCACAGCGAGACCTCGACCGGCGCGCTTCATGACGTGCGCGAGCTGGCTCACATTTGCCGGCTGCGTTCACGCACGCTGATCGTCGATGCGATCACCAGCCTCGCGGTGCATCCGCTGCCCCAGGACGATTGGGGAGTGGACGTGGTGGTGTGCGGTTCGCAGAAGGGCCTGATGGTCCCGCCCGGCATCGCGACCGTGAGTCTCGCCCCGTGGGCCGCGAACCTGATCGAAGGCGATCATCCGCCGCGCTACTACTTCGACCTGCGCAAGGCGCGCAAGAGTGCGCCGCTCGGCGAGACGGCGTTCACACCGCCGGTCAGCCTGGTCCTGGCGCTGGAGGAGGCGCTGGCCATGATCCGGGAAGAAGGTCTCGAGAACATTCACGCGCGTCATCGCCGGCTCGCTCATGCCACGCGCGCCGGCGCCGAGCGCATCGGATTTCGGGTGTTTTCGTCGAGCCCTTCCCACTCCGTCACGGCGCTCACGCCGCCCGCCGGCATCGAGGCGGCGGCGGTGGTGAAGCGGTTGCGCGATCGCCATGGGATCGTGGTCGCCGGGGGGCAGGATCAGCTGAAGGGCAGGATCCTGCGCATTGGCCACATGGGTGCCTACGATCTTGCCGACGTCCACCTGGTGCTCGGGGCGCTCGAGGAATGCGCTTCGGCGCTCGGACAACCGGCGTCCGGAGCGATCGCCGCGGCCACCGCGGCCTGGGACGCGGCGTGAAGGTGCTGGTCTCGGATCGCCTCGAGCCCTCGGCGCTCGCGAAGCTGCGCGCCGCGGGACACGACGTGGTGGAGCGCCTCGGAGTTCAAGGCACCGAGTTGATCGCGGCGCTCGAGGGCTGCTCGGCACTGCTGATCCGCGGCGGCACCCGGGTTACCGGCGAGGTGCTGCGCGGCGCGCGCGGACTCGAGGTGGTGGCGCGCGCCGGCAGCGGACTCGACAACGTCGACGTGGCCGAGGCGCGGCGCCTGGGCATCGCGGTCGTCAATGCTCCGGCCGCGAATTCGGTCTCGGTGGCCGAGCTGGTGTTCGGGCTCCTGCTCGCTTTCGAGCGCCATCTGGTTCCGGCTTCGGCCGGACTCAAGCAGGGAAAATGGGAGCGCTCCGCCTTCGTGGGGGCGGAGCTCGCCGGACGGCGGCTCGGCCTGGTGGGATTCGGAGCGATCGGCCGTGCGATGGCGCGGCGCGCGCGCGCGTTCGAGATGGAGGTGAGCGCGTTCGATCCGCTGCTCTCCAACTGGCCCGCGGAGTTCGAATGGGTGAGCCGGGCCTCACTGGATTCGCTACTCGCCGGTTCCGACGTGGTCTCGCTGCACGTTCCGCTGCTGCCCGAGACGCGCGGTCTGATCGGCGCATCGCAACTCGCACGCATGAGACGTTCGGCGTTGCTCGTGAACGCGGCCCGCGGCGGGCTGGTGGACGAACCGGCGCTCGCCGACGCGCTGCGCGCCGGAGGGATTCGCGGCGCGATTCTCGACGTGTTCGAGTCCGAGCCGCCCGGCTCGAATCCGTTGCTCGGGCTCTCCAACGTGCTCGCGACCCCACACCTCGGCGCATCGACCGAGGACGCCCAGCGTCGCGCCGGGGCCGAGGTGGTCGAGCGCGTGATCGAGTTGCTGTCGCGCGCGGGGTCCTGAGCGGCCATGCTGGGCCCGGCGCTGGCGCTTCTGTTCCTGGTGATCGCCCTCGAGGCGCACCTGCGCGGGCGGAGGGCCGGCGAAGCATCGGTCCGGCGCTCGCTGTTGCTCTTCACCGCCGGCCACCTCGCCGCGGTGACGGCGCTGGCGGCGGTGGGCTCGCCGCGCATGGCCGGCGCGACCGCGGCGCCGCTGGGGGTCGCGGTGGTGGCGGGCGCGGTCTCCTGGCTGGGACTCGCGCGGCTGATCGCCTGCGATTCGCGGCTCGGCGACTGGATCTGGCGCGGGCTCATGGCGCTCCTGTGCCTGATCACGGCTTCGAGCGGCTGGGGCGCTCCGACCTTCTTCGCCTCGATGGGTGTCCTTTCCTATCGCTGGAACCGTCGCTTCGACACGCGCCAGCGCTTCGGATTCGCGGTCTGTGCGCTCGCGCTGTTCGCGCTCGATCTGTGGATCACGATTCCCGGCTCGTTTGGGGGCGGCCCGACGCAGAAGCTCCTGTTCAACGTCGCCCACTGGCTGATGTCGGTGGGCTCGGTCTACGTCTCGTTCGGGGTGCTGGCGCTGCTGTTCGCGTTCGTGCGCGATCCGAGCCTCGGTATTCGCACGGTCGGTCGCCGCCTTGCGCTTTCGCATGTGCTGGTGGTGGTGATTCCGCTGCTGCTGGTCGGTGGCGTCTGGATGGTGACCACCGTGCTAGGCGTGAACAACGATCGCGCGACGGTGGCCGCGCGTGTGCTCGCCGCGGAGGGCGTCGAGCTGCGCCGCGAGCTGGTGGATGTGCTGGCGGCACGGACCGACGCGCGCGAGGCGGCGGCTCGCGTCGTGGCCCATGGCCCGGCCTGGCAGCGGGCGCGGCTGTGGCGCGTCGAGGGAAGTGGCTTCGAGAGGCTGGCGGGAGATTCCATCACCGGCGAGCACGCCCTCGCTGCCTGGGCCGACTCGCTCCCGGCGCATCCGGCTGCGGGCTTCGTGCTGCTCGGAGATTCGCTCTGGTTCGGCGCGGCGGCGCGCGATCGCACCGATTCGACTCGCGCCGCGATCCTGCTCCAGCCCGCCGATTCGATTCTCGCCGGGGACGCCGCGCGGGTGGCGGGTGCGCGCCTCACGGTGGTGACCAACGCAGCCGGCGGGTCGAACGGCAGCCTGGTGATCGGCGGCCCGGGGGCCGACGCGATCCGGACCGAACGCGTGATTGCGAGCGATTCGCTGCTCGAGGTCGAGCGCGGAAGGTCCGGCGGGCGATGGACCCGCGATGATTCGCTGCGGATCGAAGAGGCACGCAAGGTCACGCAGCAGCTGGGACTGGCGAATCGGCGGCTGAGCGCGGCGCGCCGGCGCCCTGGCGTGAGCATCACCACCTCACGCGACACCTTCAATCTGGTCAAAACCACGCCGGGCGCGGTGGTGCTGGCGGGCAAGACGCTGGTGCCGGGCCTGGCCTGGGACGACAGCTCGAAGCGCTGGGTCAACATGCGCTCGATGATGCTCGCCCAGGTACCGGCGCGGAGCGCGCTGGTCGGGCTCTACGAGAGCGTGCGCGAGAATCCCATCACCTGGATCCCGATCTTCCTCATCCTCTCGGTGGCGATGCTCGCCACTCTGGTCGCCGCCTTCGATTTCGCGATGGTGCGCGGCATGGCCGGAAGCATCACGGCCGCCATCGACGCGCTGAAGCGCGGGGCGGCGCGGCTGGAGGCCGGCGTGCTCGATCAGAGTATCGAGGTCAAGGGCGACGACGATCTCTGGAGCGTCGCCGGCACTTTCAATCGCGCGCTGGTGGGACTCCAGCGCGCGCGCGAGCTGGAAGCCGAGAGGACCCGCATCGAGAGCGAGCTGGCGCTCGCGCGCCAGATCCAGGCGCGACTGCTCCCGCTCAAGCCGCCGCGGATCGAGGGCTTCGAGATCGCGGGGGTCAGCGAGTCCGCCCGCGAAGTGGGCGGCGACTACTTCGACCACTTTCCACTCGACGAGCATCGCGTGTTACTGGTGATCGCCGATGTCTCCGGGAAGGGTGTTCCGGCAGCGCTGTTGATGTCGGCGTTCCGGGCCTCGCTGATGAGCCGCGAACTCTCCACCTCCGACCCCGTGAAGCTGGCGGGGCAGCTCAACGAATTCCTCCTGCACAGCGTCGAGATGGGAAAGTTCGTCACCGCTTTCCTGGCGTTCGCCGACTCGCGCGCCGGCACGCTCGACTACGTGAGCGCGGGTCACAATCCGGCGGTGTTGTGGCGCGCCGATGGCTCGCACGAGCTCCTGAACGAGGGCGGCGTGATGTTGGGCATCATGCCCGGTGCTCCCTATTCCGCGGGACGATCGCGATTCGGACCTGGCGATCTGTTGGTGCTCTACACCGACGGCGTCACCGAGGGCGCCGACGCCGCCGGGCGAATGTGGGGCGAGGAGCGTCTCATCGAGACGCTCGCGCACGAGCGCTCGACCTCGTGCGATCGTCTGGCGCGGCTGATCGCCGAGCGCGTGCGCGTGTTCGAGGGCGAGCAGGGCCCGGCCGATGACATCACGTTGCTGGTCGCTCGACGGACCTGAGCGCGTCGCTTCATCCACGCCCGGCAAGTCGGATTCGTCCGGGCGCGAGCGGTTGCCCGCCCCACACCCCTTTGTTAGCGTGCCGCGGCTTCGAACGGAACGGGGGAGGACGCGGTGCCGTGCACGGTGGTGGTGGGCGCTCAATGGGGCGATGAAGGCAAGGGCAAGATCGTCGACGCGCTGAGCGCCGAGTCCGACTTCGTGGCGCGCTATCAGGGCGGACCGAATGCCGGCCATAGCGTCATCCATCGAGGCCGCACGCTGGTGCTGCACCTGGTGCCCTCGGGAATCCTGCAGCCCATGACGCGCAATCTGATCGGTAACGGCGTGGTGATCGACGTGCCGAAGTTGCGCGAGGAAGTTGGCAACCTCGAAGGGATGGGCCTCGAGGTTCGCTCGCGAATCGGAGTGAGCCGCGCCGCGCACGTGATCCTTCCGTATCATCGCGCCGCCGAGGCCGCCGCCGAACAGGGCCCGGGCGCGATCGGCACCACCGGCCGCGGGATCGGCTTCGCCTATCGTGACAAGGCGGCTCGCGTTGGTATTCGCGTCGGCGATCTGTTCGAGGCGGCACGATTCGAGGTGGCGGCGGACCGAAACCTTGCGCGACTGCGTCACGAGTTTCCCGAAGCCGAATCGCTCCACTCGATGAGCGGTGCCTCGCTCCGCCGCGAGCTCGCCGAGGCGATCAGGTGGCTCGAACCGCTGGCGACCGACGTTTCGCTCGAGCTGCACGACGCACTGGCCGCGAATCGCCGGCTGCTGCTCGAGGGGGCGCAGGGAACCTTGCTGGACCTCGATCACGGAACCTACCCGTACGTGACGTCGTCGCCGGCCAGCGCCGCCGGCGCACCGCTCGGGGTCGGCCTCGGGCCACGAGCGGTGGACCGGGTGATCGGGGTGACGAAGGCCTACACGACTCGCGTCGGAAACGGACCGTTCCCGACCGAGATGCCGCCCGAGGAGGCGGCCCGGCTGCGGGAGGCAGGCGAGGAGTACGGTGCCACGACCGGCCGGCCGCGCCGTTGCGGCTGGCTCGACCTGCCCGCTCTGCGCTATGCGGCGCGCGTCAACGGACTCGATGCTCTGGTGGTGACCAAGCTCGACGTGCTCGATCAGTTCGAGGAGATCCGAGTCGCCGAGGGATACGAGCGGGCCGGCAGGAGACTGGCGGGGTTTCCCGCCGACGCGGCCGACCTCGAAAGCTGCCGCCCGCTCTGGCGCAGCTTTCCCGGGTGGCGGAGCCCGACCGGCCACATCAGAAGCTGGCGTGAGCTGCCCCGGCCGGCCCGCGCCTATCTGGAGTGGGTCGAGGGGGCGAGTGGGGTCCGAATCGATCGCGTCTCGGTCGGGGCCGAGCGAGAGGCGGAGATCGACCGCACAGCGGATTGAACTGCAACAACTTAGTGCCGCCGATTGGAGTATGCTGGGTCGTCGGCGGCCAGGTGACCCGTTAGCTCAGTCGGTAGAGCACCTGCCTTTTAAGCAGGGAGTCGCTGGTTCGATCCCAGCACGGGTCACCATCCCGACCCCCCGCCCAAAGGCCACGGGTTTGCCAACTGCGTTACAAATCTGCAAACCTTTCCGGGAGGTAGGTGCATCTAGAGCGTTTGGCGCCCCAAACGGCCGCGCACGAGACACGACCGCGAAGGGGCCGGACCTGGCCTGATGGAGTCACCGGGGATGAATTGTGAGGAGTTGGTCGAGCAGCTCTCGGAGTATCTCGACCCAGACGCTCGTGAAGAGTTGTGCCGGCAGATCAACGAGCATCTGGCCCACTGCAAGAACTGCCGAGTCGAAGTAGACACCGCCCGCAAGACCATTCAGATCGTGCAGAGTCCTCAAGCCGTCGAGACACCGGTGTGGGTGAGTGAGCAGCTGGGGCGACAGCTGGCCCTGGCATACGAAGCGAGGGCCGAAAATCCCGGGACCGATTGACACGCTGTAAGAACCGCCATTAGATTTTCTCCAGTTTCGCGATCCGCGCCCGCGGGGAATCACCCTGCGGGCCGTTCGTTTGAGGGCATTCAATGCAGCGCGTCGGCATCCTCGGCCTGCCGCAATCCGGCAAGACCACGCTGTTCGAGATCCTGATGCAGGGCGCAGGCGCCGAAGCCGCAGCGCCCGGTGGACGCGCGGCGCGCGACCAGATCGGTGTGGTGCGGGTGCCCGACCCGCGCGTCGACCGACTCTCCGCCCTCTACCAACCCAGGAAGACCACCTACGCCCAGGTCCAGTTCGTGGATTCGGCGGCCGCCGGGCAGGGGACGGCGCGGGCCGCTTCCAGGGGCCAGGACCTGTTCTCGGCGGTGCGCAACTGCGAAGCGCTGGTCGCGCTGGTGCGCGATTTCGAGAATCCGGCGGTGCCGATCGAGGGCGGGGTCGACCCGGCGCGAGATCTCGCTCGCCTCGAGAGCGAGCTGGTATTCAACGACCTGGTGATCGTCGAGAGCCGGCTCGAGAAGATCGAGAAGGAATCGCGAGTGGGCAAGTCGCAGAACGAGCGGGAGCGGGAATTGATGGCGCGGTGCCGCGCCGAGCTCGAGGCCGGACGGCCGCTGCGCGGGGAGCGCTTCGATCCCGAGGAGGAGAAGCTGCTGCGCGGCTATCAACTCCTGTCGCGGAAGCCGCTGCTTCAGGTGTACAACCAGGACGATCGTTCGCAGCGCCGCCCGGCCGGGCCGGGGCCGAACACCCTGGCGGTGGCCTTGCGCGCGCACCTCGAGCGCGAGGTGGTGGCGCTGCCGCCCGAAGATCGGGCAGCGTTCCGAGCCGAGCTGGGCATTCAGGAGGACGGGCTTTCGCTGGTCATCCGTTCGTGTTACGAGCTGCTCGGGCTGATCTCGTTCTTCACGGTCGGGCCCGACGAGGTGCGGGCCTGGACGATCCATCGCGGAGAGAAGGCGGTCGACGCGGCGGGAGAGATCCACACCGACCTCGCCAAGGGCTTCATTCGCGCCGAGGTGATCGGATGGGAGAAGCTGCTCGAGGCCGGGAGCGAGGCCAAGGCCCGCGAGAAGGGCTGGCTGCGGCTGGAAGGCCGGGCCTACGAGGTGCAGGACGGCGAATGTCTCGAGATCCGATTCAACAAATGAAGCACGCGCCCGTC
>DATKAB010000122.1 GCA_035498555.1 Candidatus Sulfotelmatobacter sp. | reverse complement strand
GTCCGGCTCGCCGCGGTCGAGATGCGCGGGCCGTGCTTCGCGTTCGCCTGAGCGTCGAGTTCCACCCCGAGCCAGGCCGCCTGCCGGCATACCCGTTCGCGGATGGGCGCCGCATGCTCGCCGATGCCGGCCGTGAAGACGATGGCGTCCAGGCCGCCGAGCGCCGCGGCGAGCGAGCCGAGCTCGCGCCCGGCGCGGTAGACGAAGAGATCGACCGCGAGCTGCGCCCGCGGCTCCTTCGACTCGAGCAGCACGCGCATGTCGCTCGAGATGCCGGACACGCCGAGCAGCCCGGACTGGCTGTAGATCAGCTTCTCGATCGCGCGCACGTCCAGCTTGCGCTCGTCCATCAGGTAGAGGATCACGCCGGGATCGATCGCGCCGCAGCGGGTGCCCATCGGCAGGCCGTCGACCGCGGTGAAGCCCATGGTGCTCGCGATGCTCCGGCCGGCCTCGAGCGCGCACATGCTCGCGCCGTTACCCAGATGCAGCACTACCGTCTTGCCATGCGCCGCCCGTTCGTCGAACTTCGGCAGAACCGAGGCGATGTACTCGTACGAGAGGCCATGAAAGCCGTAGCGGCGCACACCCGCATCGGTCAGCTCCTGCGGCAGCGCGAACATCTGCGCGAGCGGCGGGTTCGAGCGGTGGAACGCGGTGTCGAAGCAGGCGACCTGCGCGAGCTCGGGCGCGCGCTGGAAGACGGCGCGCATCGGCGCCAGGTTGTGCGGCTCGTGCAGCGGTGCCAGCGGCACGAGCTTCTCGAGCTTCGCCACCACCGCGCCGTCCACGCGTACCGGCGTAGCGTAGTCGGCGCCGCCATGCACGACGCGATGCCCCACCGCGGCGAGACGGTGGTCGTTCCCGTGCATCGCCTTGAGCCAGTCGATGATGTGCGCGAGCGCGCCGTCGTGCCCGAGCTTCGACCCGGGTTCCCACCGCTTCTCGCTCGCCGGCTTGCCGGAGGCGTCCTTGGCGACGAAGTGCGGCGCGGTGTAAATGCCTTCGATCTGACCGCTGGCGACGAGCGCGAGCGCCGCGCCGCTTTCGGCGAATAGCGAAAACTTTATGCTCGACGAGCCGGCGTTGAGGACGAGGATCGCGTCGGTCATGCGATTGCCTTGGCCGCGTTTTCGCGGCGCGCCTGGGCCACGAACACCGCGACCGCGCACGATGCGAGCCGCGCCACCACCGTGTCGGCGCGGCTGGTGAGGATCACCGGCACCTTCGCGCCGAGGACGATGCCGGCAGCGTCCGCCCCGGCGAGGAACGACAGGCTCTTTGCGAGCATGTTGCCCGCCTCGAGGTCGGGGACGATGAGCACGTTCGCCCGGCCCGCGACCGGAGAGACGATCTTCTTGATCTCGGCCGCTTCGGGGCTGATCGCGTTGTCGAGGGCGAGCGGGCCGTCGAGGATGCCGCCGGTGATCTGGCCGCGGTCGGCCATCTTGCAGAGCGCCGCCGCCTCGATGGTCGAGGGCACCTTCGGGTTTACCGTCTCCATTGCCGACAGGATCGCGACCCGCACCTCCGGCGCGCGCAGCGCACGTGCGAGGTCGATCGCGTTCTGCACGATGTCGACCTTGTCCTCGAGCGTGGGCGCGATGTTCACCGCGGCATCCGAGATGATCAGCGCATCGGCATGGCCGGGGACGTCCAGCACGAAGCAGTGGCTGATGCGCCGCGCCGTGCGCAGGCCGGTGTCCTTCTTCACCACCTCGGCCATCAGCTCGTCGGTGTGGAGGCTGCCCTTCATCAGCGCCTCCGCCTTGCCCGCGCGCACCAGCTCGACGGCTTTCGCCGCCGCGGCGTGGCTGTGCGGCGCGTCGACGAGCTCGTAGCCCGCGATGTCGAGCTTGAACTGCTTGGCGACCGCTTCGATCTTCCCCTTCGGTCCGACCAGGATCGGTTTGATCAGACCGAGCTGCGCGGCGTCGACGGCACCGGAGAGCGAGCTCTCGTCGCACGGGTGCGCGACGGCCGTAACGACCGTCTGCAGCGTCTTCGCGACGTCGAGTAGGCGTTTGTATTTCTCGTGTGTCGCTTGGGTATTCATGATGCTTTCAACTCCGTTGAGAGGAATCTTTGCCGTCGTCATTACGGACATGCGATCAACCCGCAGTGCCGGCGAGCAGCATTACGACGACCTGGGCGGCGAGCACCTTGACGATCGTCATCGACGGGAAGATGGTGGCGTAGCCCACGTCCACGCGATCGGATTGCAGCAGCCGCGAACCGTAGGCGGGGATCGCCGGGTTGCCCGTCGCCCCGGACATGACGCCGACGAGCGAGTCGAAGGGAATCTTCAGCACGTAGAACCCGATCAGCATGATCAGGAGCACGTTGGTCAGCAGCACCGCCGCGCCGGCAAGGAGGATCGGGATCCCTTCGCGCGCCACGGTATCGACGAACGGCTTGCCGGCACCGATCGCCACCACCGCCAGGAACAGCGTCAGGCCGAAGTTGCGCAGCACGAGGTTTGCGGGGGCCGGCATGCGCCAGCTGATCGGACCGGTGCGGCCAAGCCAACCCAGGACGAGCGCCATGATCAGGGGCCCGCACGCCACTCCGAGCGTGAATCGGCCGAGGCCCGGCAACGGGATCGGGATGCACCCCAGCAGCAGTCCGAGCATCATCCCGAGGCCCGCTGACACGTAGGAGAACTCGGCGGTGGCGCGGATCGAGTCCCCGAAGTGCGCGCGCACCGCGGCGATCTTGTCGCTCGGCGCGATCACGACCAGCCGGTCGCCCGACTCGATCACCAGGTCGGGGGCGGCGAGCAGCTCCACGTCGCCGCGGCGGACGTGCGAAATGCGCGCCGGAAAGTCCGGCATCGGGAGCTCGGCGATGCTGCGCCCGAGCAGGCCCGGCTTCGAGACGTACACCCGCACCACGTCGAAGTCGCTGCGGTCGCCGATCACCTGTCGCGGCTGATCGTGGCCCAGCATTCCGGTCGCTTTGGCAAGTGCGTCGGGCTGGCCGACCAGGAACAGCGCATCGTTGCCGGCGAGCACCATGCTCGGCGCAGGCAGCAGGTTATGGAGGCCGCGCCGCAGTCCGATCATCTGCACGCCCGCCGGCAGCAGCCGCTCGATCGCGTCGATCCGCTGACCGATCGCCGCGGGCTGGTCCACGGTCACCTCGCCGTAACGCAGGGCGGGCGGCGGCGGAGCGAGCTTCGGCTTGAGAAAGGCGGTCAGGAGGTAGATCGCCAGGATCGGTCCGACTACCCCGAACGGATAGGCGACGCTGTAGCCCACCGCGGGTTCCTGGCTGCCCGCCGCCACAAGCGCGGCGTGGAGGGCGGCCGTCGACGTGCCGGAGCCGGCGAAGAGGCCGACTGCGGTCGGGACCGACAGGCCGAGCAGCTGCGCCGCGCCCAGCGCCACCGCCATGGATCCGAGCACGCCCGCGAGCGCGAGAGCGTTCCAGACGAGCCCTGGCCCCGCGAGACCGGCGAAGAACTGCCGGCCGTACTGGATCCCGACGCCGTAGAGGAACATCAGGAGGCCGATGGTGCCGACCACGCCGGGCAGCGACGCCTTGGGCGCGATCGCGCCGATCGCGAGCCCGGTGAAGAGCACGGCGCCAGCACCGAGGGCGAACCCCCTTATCGAGACCTGCCCCAGCAGATAGCCGGCTCCGATCGCGAAAGCGAGCGCCACCAGCGGCTGGGACTCCAGGAACGTCCGAGCGATTTCCATAGCGACCTCTTGCTCTGATCAGTGGTGGTTGGAGCCGGTACTCAGCGGGCGTTGCACCCCGCCCGGCGGAACCGGGCGATGGCCGATTCGAGGAGCTCGGGCGGGCACGGCGGCGTGGCGGCGAGCTTGTACTCGATGCCGAGCGCCTTCCACTTGAACGCGCCGAGCTGGTGGAACGGCAGCACCTCGACCCATTCGACGTTGCGCATCGGGGCGACGAAGCGCGCGACGCCGTCGATGTTGGCCGGCTCGTCGGTGAGACCGGGCACGAGCACGTAGCGCAGCCACACCGCCTTCCCCATCGCGGCGAGGCGCTCCGCAAACCGCAGCGTGGGCGCCAGCTCGCGGCCCGTCACCCGAAGGTAGGTGGCGGGATCCCAGGACTTGATGTCGAGCAGGACGAGATCGACGTCGGCGAGATAATCGTCGTCCGCGCGCGCGCCGAGATAGCCCGAGGTGTCGAGCGCGGTATGCACCCCGAGCGCCTTGGCCGCGGCGTACACCCGGCGGGTGAATGCGATCTGCACCAGCGGCTCCCCGCCCGAGATCGTCAGCCCCCCGTCCATGGCCCGCAATGCCGGCGCGAAATCGCGGAGCCGCTCGATCACGTGAGCTGTGCTCACCTTGCGGCCGTCCTTCATGTGCCAGGTGTCGGGGTTGTGGCAGTACTGGCACCGGAGCAGGCACCCCGACGTGAAGAGCGTCATGCGGATGCCGGGCCCGTCCACCCGCGAGCCGGACTCGTACGAGTGGACGTACCCGAATTCGCCGACCTTGTCGTCGTAGTGCTCGGTG
>DATKAB010000121.1 GCA_035498555.1 Candidatus Sulfotelmatobacter sp. | reverse complement strand
GTCTCGCTGCTGGTCTCGGGTCTCGGCACCGCGCTCGCGCTGGTGGTCGGCATGATCGCCGGCCTGGTCGCCGGCTTCTATCGCGGCGTCGCCGATCTGCTGGTGTCCCGCTTCGTGGACGCGATGATGGCGATTCCGGTGTTGCTACTGGCGATCGCGCTCGCCTCGGTGCTGCGCGGCAGCACGCTGTGGATGATGGTGCTGATCCTGGCGCTGGTGAACTGGACTTATCTCGCGCGCATCATCCGCGGCGAGGTGTTGAGCCTGCGCGAGCGCGACTTCGTCGAAGCCGCGCGCGCGCTCGGCGCTTCGGATGTCTCGGTGCTGTGGCGGCACCTGGTGCCCAACCTGCTCGGGCCGGTGATCGTGTTCGCCACCCTGTCGCTCGCCGGCAACATCCTGCTCGAGAGCGCGCTGTCGTACCTCGGCGTCGGCATTCAGCCCCCCACGCCGTCGTGGGGCAACATGATTCAGGAGGGGGTGCCGCTCTACAACGTGGCCTGGTGGATCACGCTCTTCCCGGGGCTCGCACTGCTCCTCACGGTGTTGAGCCTCAACCTGGTCGGCGATGGATTGCGCCGGGCGGTGGCACCCGGCACGGAAGGTGGTCACGTCGGATGACACGGCGCGCGCGCCATGCCGGAGCCCCGCGTACGGAAGAGGCGGCCCGATGACCGCCATGATCGTGCGTCGCCTGTTCTGGAGCGTGGTGGTGCTGGTGGTGGTGTGCGCCGTGACCTTCGCGATCTTCTTCGCGGTGCCCGGCGATCCGGCGCGGCTCATCGCCGGCAAGTACGCGACCGCCGCCACGGTCGAGCTGATCCGCCACCGGCTGGGGCTCGACCAGCCCAAGCTCGTCCAGTTCGGAACCTTTCTGTGGCGCGCGGCGATCGGCGACTGGGGGTTCTCGTACGTCAGCCAGCAGCCGGTGTTGCCCACCATTCTCACCGCATTTCCGAAGACGCTCTCGCTCACCACCGGCGCCGTCATCATCTGGCTGTGGATCGGGATCCCGTTCGGGATCGTGAGCGCGCTGAAACCGCGCTCGGCATGGGATCGGCTTGCGACCGTCGGCGCGCTGATCGGCGTCTCGGCGCCGGTCTACTGGCTCGGACTCGTGCTGCTCTCGGTGTTCGCGGATCGCCTCGGCTGGTTTCCGATCGGCGACTACGCGACGGTCTCCGAAAGCGGGCTGGCGAGCTGGGCCCACCACCTGGTGCTCCCGTGGCTGACCCTCGCGCTGCTCTACGCAGGCTGGTACGCGCGCCTCACGCGTTCGCAGATGCTCGACGTGATGCGGCTCGACTACGTCCGGACCGCGCGGGCCAAGGGGCTCCCCCCCAGCCGCGTGATCGGCAAGCACGTGCTCCGGAATGCCCTGCTTCCGATCGTCACCATGCTCGGCATCGACGTCGCTTACCTGATGGGCGGCGCGGTCTTGACCGAGTCGGTCTATGGGATTGCCGGAATCGGCGGGCTGGCCTGGCGGGCCATCCGGCAACGCGACCTGCCCATGGTGATGGGCACGGTCCTGTTCGCGGCGGTGTTCATCGTCCTCGCCAACTTGCTGGTGGACCTGCTTTACATGTCGCTCGATCCCAGGATCCGGGTCGAAGAATAGCGTTGACACCGCGTCGCTCGTGGCGAGAGGCTTCAGCTCCATCGGTCCCCCGGTCGCACGGGACCCGCGAAAACCGGGATTTCTGAGCCGCTCCCACCCGGAGCTGGCCGCGCCTCGCGCGCGATGAGAGGTTCCTCCATGCGTGCACCTGCCCGATTCCTGCTCGCGCTCACGTTGCTCGCTTCGCTGGCGGTCGTCTCGGGGCTGGCTCTCGCCAACGGCGACCCCCTGCGCTGTCCCAGCGATTTCAAGCCGCCGATTCTGGTCACCCTGTCACCGCCGGCTCCGTGCGCTGGAGATTCGGTACGCGTGGTATTCCGGGCCTGCGGCGATTGCCCGAAGCTCCTTGGCATCGACTCGAGCGGCGCCGGAATCCTGATCCGCTCGGAAATCGACGACCCGGCGCATTGCCTCGTCGATCACTGCCAGCCCGAATCGCTCAGCTACTCGCTCGGCGCGCTTGCCGCCGGCCGTTTCGTGTTCCGATTCGTCTACCTGACCAGGCTGACGCTGCACGATCAAGACCTCGCCGCCATCGACCATCACGGCGGCGACACGCTGGTGTGCAACGTCACGCACGCCGATTCGATCGCCTTCAGCGTCTCCGGCAATTGTGGCACTCCGCCCCCGCCCGGAAAGATCCCCTTCGTGACCGACGTGCATATCGGCCGCGGGGCGCCGTGCGACACCTGTCCTCAGATCGCGTGCCCGGGCGACAGCATTCCGTTGCACGTTCAGGGCGCGTTCGATTCGAGCTGCATGAGCTTCTATGGCGCCGCGCTGGCGTTGCCGCTCGCGGCCCACTACGACATTCCGATCCCGGGTCCGATTCCGGCTCCACCGATGATCCGCCTGTTCTACAAGCAGCTCGCTTGTCCGGAGAGTACTTGCACGAACGGCACGTTCCCGTGGTCGGCGGACTTCATGCTCCCGCCACTGCCTTCGCGGTCCGCGCCCTATCACCTCTCGATTTCGGCCGCCCAGCTGCTGGCGGACTGCACGGGGCCGACCGACTCGGTCACCGCGCTGGGCGGGAGCTCCTTCCCGTTCGTGGTCGCCGCAAGTTGCAGCAGCGTGGTCTCGCCTGCCTGCCTGATCGCGCACTTCGACGTGGCGGGGCGTGCGAGCGACGAACGGTGCGATGCCTTCGTCACGCCCGGACATCCGGGCAACGCCAGGTTCGAGGCGGGGTCCGGCGTCTCGCTGTACGGGCTCCAGGGAGAGTTCAAGCTCGATCCGCCGAAACTCGCGGTTTCCAACCTCACCGCGCTGGGCGAAGCCGCGGCCATGCACCTGCAGTGGCAGGCGACGGATCACGGCGCCAAGTTCGTGCTCTACTCCGACGGCAAGGCGCACATCTCACCCATCGATCCTGCGCACCTCGACTCGACGCTGGCCGCGATTCTCGACGTTCAGGTTTCGGCCGGCACCGACAGCTCGGGTCCGGGGAAGTCCGGAGACAAGGGCAACGTGCCCAAGGTGAAGCTGCGCTTCCAGAATCTGCTCGGGGCCGACTCGCTGGCCAACGGGCTCGATCTCTGCCCGACGTTCGCTGCGGATCTGCGCTCGTTCGTTCAGTTCTGCCCGGGCCCCGGCTGTGACTACAACGGCGACGGTTCGATCGACGTGCGCGATCTGGTGGCGATGATCCGCTGCCTGCACGATTCGACCGCCTGCCCGGCAGGCGCGGTCCCGCCGGATTGCGACGGCGACAGCACGTTTGGCGTCCCCGACGTGATGTGCTGCGCGATCGAGATCCTGCACGGCGATCATCCGGGCAACGAAGGCGGCCACCACGACGCCTCGCTGGCCATGAACTTCGGAGCGCCGATCCAGAGCGGCAATCTGGTCGACATCCCGGTCACGCTCGACGGCGACAACCCGATCGGGGGCGCTCGCCTGGCGTTCGACTTCCCGGCCGATCGCTACGAGCTCCGCGACGTGGTCTTCCCGTCGAACCCCAATTGCCTGGGGCTCTACCAGGGCTCCTCGGGCCGCGTGGACGTCGGCCTGCTCGAGCTCGGCGACCTGATGGGCAGCTCGAGCGCCAGGGCCGCGAGGGAAGCGCGCGCGCTGGCGGCCGGGGCCGCGCATCACACCTTCACCCTGCGGCTCGCGCTGAGACCGGGGCAGACCGCGGGTGGCGAGGTTTCGCTCGCGCTCGCCGACATCTCGGATCCGAGCGGCGCGCTGGTGACCGCGAGCCTCGGCACGCCGGTGGCGAGCCTCGGCAGCGGCAGCGGCGGCGTGATGATGGCGCCGGCTCGACCCAATCCGTTCGGGCGCAGCATGACCTTCGCGGTGACCATGGCGAAGCCCGGCAATCTCGAGGTCACGATCCACGACGTGTCGGGCCGCGTGGTGGCGACGCTGAATCGCGGCTCGGTGGCGGCTGGAGCGCACTCGTTCACCTGGAACGGCGCCAGCAGCGACGGCTCGCGCGCGGCGAACGGGATCTACTTCTACCGGGCGCGTGCCAACGGGCAGACGCTGTCGAGCAAGGTGGTGTTCATTCGCGAGGAGTAGCGAGCGAAACCGGGATCGGCGATGGCGGGGCGCGGGTGGCGACAGCTACTCGCGCCCCGCGCGCATCGGGGCGTCGCCGCGGAGCGTGATTCCGAGTGAAGCGCAGATCGCGCGCGCGGCGCGCTTGGCTTCCTGGGCCGCGGTGACCACCAGCTCGCCGCCCAGCACGTCGCCGCCGGCGAAAACCTTCGGGTTGCCGGTGCGGCCGGTGGCCTCGTCCACCACGACGCGGCCTTTCTCGTCGAGCGCGACACCCGGAAATTGCGTGGCGAGTGAACCGAGCTTGGCCTGGCCGATCGCGACGATCGCGAGCTCGCACGGTACCTGGCGCCCGTCGGCGAGCGAGAGTCCGGTGAGCGCACCGCTTGAATCGTGCATGAACGCCTTCGGCACGGCGCGCTCGAGCAGGCGCACGCCTTCCTTGCGCGCCAGCTCCAGCTCGTGGGCGTAGCCGGGCATGTCGCCCGCTCCGCGCCGGTAGACGAGCGTGACTTCAGGGACGCCGAGTTTCGCCAGCTCGCGCGTGGCATCGATCGCGGTGTTGCCGCCGCCGACGACGATCGCGCGCTGCAGGCCGGGCAGCGAAAAGCCAGGCTCGAGCTTCAGGCGCTCGATCCATGCCGTCGCGCCGATCACGCCCGCGCCGTCCTCGCCGGGAATGCCGAGCTTCGCGTCGGCGCCCAGCCCTACACCCAGGAACACGGCGTCGAAATCGCGCAGCAGATCGGCGGGCATCGGGTCGCGGCCGATCTCGACGCCGGTCCGAATCTCGACGCCCAGCGAGCGGATGAAATCCACTTCCATGGCGCCGCCGTCGACCTGCATCTTGTAAGGCGCGACACCGGTCACGTTGAGCCCGCCGGGGAGCGCGCGCTTCTCGAACAGCATCACGCTCACCCCCTCGAGCGCGAGATAGCCGGCGCAGGCCAGCGACGCCGGCCCCGCGCCCACGCACGCCACCTTCTTCCCCGCCGGCGGCGCCTTCGGCAGCAGCTTCGCGCCCGCGCCGTTCCGGAACATCGTCTCCACGGCATAGCGCTGCAACCGGCCAATCTGGATCGGCGGCGTACGATGCCACTGGTTGTAGACACAGGCGCCGACGCACAACACCTCGACCGGGCACACCCGCGCGCACGAATAGCCGAGCAGATTGGCCGACAGAATCGCGCGCGCCGAGCCCTTGACGTTGTCGGTCGCGATCTTGCGGATGAAGCCTGGAATGTCGATCCCGGTCGGGCACGCCTCCACGCACGGCGCGTCCGAGCAATAGAGGCAGCGGTTGGCCTCGGCCACCGCTTCTCCCGGCGAGTACACCGGCTTGGCGTCGGCCAGTCGCCTCTCGAGACGATCGAGCGGGATCACCGTGGCGGGAGTCGGGCTCATCGCGTGCTCGCCACCGATCGCGACCGGGCGCAGCGCGATTCCAGCTCGGCCCGGGTCTGCGGCGAAAAGCCCGGAATCTCGCCGCCCAGTCCGTGCTCGGCCCACAGCACACGGCTGAGAGCGTCACACGGCTTGCCGTCGCGCACGCGCAGGTCGAGCCCCTCGGTGAACGCGGCCACGGCGGCGTTGCGCATGCGGGGTTCGCCGGCTCTCACCGCCAGCACGAACAGGCTGTCGTTCCAGTCGGCCGCAGCCGAAAGGCTCCCGTTTCGCTCGAGCCGGTCGGCGGCGCGCGTGCAGACTTCGACGCCGAGCGCGAGCAGCTGCGGATCGCTCGCACGGCCGCGCGAGCGGAAGCGTGCCCGGGCGAGGCGCGCGTCCACCGCGGCGCGATCGAGACGTCCGGCCAGCAGCTCGGCATGGACGCGATCCAGGTAGCGCTGATCGATCACGGCGTGGCGTCCCGGCTCCCAGAACCGCACCGGCTCCCAGCCCTCGAGCCAGGCGATCTCGTCGTCGAAGCGGCCCGCGTGATGGAGCGACCAGGCGCCCGCCAGCGCGGTGATTTCAAGGGCGGCGATCAGCACGAGCAGCGCGAACAGCACGAAAACCATGGCATAGCGCGGCTTCACCGGGGTCGCGACCCTGGACGGTTCGGTGTGTTCATGGCGAAGCATCTTGCCACGAACCGGCGGGCAGCGAAACGTCGCCGGAGATCGCCGAAATACGGCAGGAATGTGACCGGACGGAGGTCGGCGGCCTCGAGTCGTGCGATGCGGCTTCGAATCGCCGAGGGCGGCCCGGAATCCCGGCATCACGGCGGGCGGCCCCCTTCCGTCATGCCCTCATGCCCCCGGGTGGGGACATGAAGCATGGCCTGCCTCCGAATCGGGGGCGGTCGCATCTACAGGCGCGTCGGCGCCAGAGTTTACGTTGCAATCCGGCGCGAGTCGGAGAATAGTGAACCACCGGAGCGCGCACGTTCCATTCTGGCGCGGCACGGCCCGCCGGGCGTGCCTCGGGAACCGACCATGAAGTTCCGATCCGTCACCAGCCTGACGCTGCTCACCTACGCGCTTTCGTCGCCTCCATTCGCGGCCGGCATCAGCCAGCTCGTGGTCGCGCCGTTCTCCGATTCGACCTCCGGCCCCGATCCCGCACACGCCTCGGCCCCCGACGCCTTCCAGTCCTTGACCGATTCCGAGCGCGCGTTCTCGGCGCTCTCGGTCGAGAAGGGCATGAAGGAAGCGTTCCTCACCTATCTCGCCGAAGGAGCCATCATCTTTCGCCCGCTCCCCATCGACGGCCGCGCCTCGTGGGAATCCCGAAACAGCCCGCCCGGCACGCTGATCTGGGAACCCTGCTACGCCGAGGTGTCGCGAGCCGGCGATCTCGGCGTCTCGACCGGGCCGTGGGAATACCGGCCGCCCGGCGAGACCGATCCGGCCAAGATCGCGTACGGTCACTTCATCTCGATCTGGAGGCGGCAGGCGGACGGCAGCTGGCGCGTGGCGCTCGACATCGGCGGCAGCCACGCCGCGCCGAAGAGTGGCGGCGTGGGAAGTGGCGAGCTGAAGCGCGGCGCCGATCATTCGAACGCGAAAGCTGCGGGCCCGAGCAGTGTCTCCGACCTCGCGCAGCTCGATCGCATGCTTGGCGAGGCGTCGCGGTCGGGCCTTGCGCACGCCCTGCAGCAGACCGCGACCGCCGACGTTCGCTTCAACCATGCCGGCAGCGAGCCGGCGCTCGGGCTCCCCGCGGCGCGCGCCGCGGCGGATTCGCTGGGCGGCGGCTGGCAGTTCGCGACCGGCGGCTCGGGGGATTCGCGTTCCGGCGACTTCGCCTACACCTACGGCGTGGCGGCGCGCTTCGCGAGCGGCACGGCGGCTGGAACGGATTCGAGCACTTATCTCAACGTATGGCGCCGCGACGAACACAATCGCTGGCGGCTGTCCCTCGCGGTGCTGAACCGCGTGCCCTGAGCACGCCGGTCGCTTCGAGCGTGGCTACCTGCGCGGTGCAATCGGCGCGCGCGCGAGCCTTCCCCACGCCACGAACACGGCGAGTCCGCCCAGTACCAGGTGCAGCGGGATGACCTGCGCCTCGCCACGCGCAATGTGGAATGGAATGGCCAGACCCATGATCGTGGCGAGTCCGATCGCCGCGATCGGGGAGAGAATCGGCAGGACCCGCGACACCGAGGGCAGGATCAGGCCGAGGCAACCCGCCATCTCGCAGAGGCCGATGAAGCGCACCAGTGCGGGCGGCAACGCGGCCGGCCACACCAGCATGCGGGACAGCTCGGTCATCGGCTGCGAGATCTTGAGGTACCCGGCGTAGCCGAACAGCAGCGCGAGCAGGAGCTGCGCGATCCACAGGGCGATCCGGAGCGCGAGCCCGGCCGGCTTCGCGCGCGCGCCAACGGCGGGGCCGCTCGCCATCACACTCTCCCCATCTCCATCGCGCCCATCGCCTGACGCGTTCGCGGGCTCTCGACCTTGCGGGCGATGAAGCGCCCGGCGCCGCGCTGCACGTCGAGCTTGCCGTCGGTAAATTGCACGCGCCCGTTGACGATCACCTTGGCCGGGACGCCCTTCACCTTGAAGCCCTCGAAGATGCTGCGATCGCACTTCGAATGGTGGGTCCTCGCGCTCCTCATACCGGTCGCGGCGGGATCGTAGATCACGAGATCGGCGTCGCTGCCGACCGCAATGGTCCCCTTTCGCGGGTAGAGCCCGAAGATGCGGGCGGGATTGGTGCTGCCGAGGGCCACCATGCGCTGCAGGTCGAAGCGGCCCTCGCACACGCCGTACGTGTACATCAGCTGCAGGCGATCCTCGATGCCGGCGGCGCCATTCGGGATCAGGGTGAAGTTGTCCTTGCCCATCTTCTTCTGCTCGTGGGTGAACGGGCAGTGGTCGGTGCCGATCGAATCGAGCATGCCGTTGCCGACCCCGTTCCACAGCGCCGCGTGGTGGCCCATGTGCGCCGGGCGAATCGGCGGGCTCATGACGTACGCCGAACCCCCGAAATCCGGCCGGTTGAACACGGTGTCGTCGAGCAGCAGGTACTGCGGGCAGGTCTCGCCGTAGCAGTGCTGGCCCGAGTGCTTGGCGCGCCCGAGCGCCTCGACCGCCTCGCGACAGGTCATGTGAACGATGTAGGCGGTGGCGCCGTGGAGCCTGGCCATCATCAGCGCGCGGTTCGTCGCTTCGCCTTCGACGGCGCTCGGCCGGGACACCGGATGGTACTCGGGGCCGAGGTCGCCGGCCGCCACCAGTTCCTTCTGCAGGTGCCAGACCGCGTCGCCGTTCTCGCAGTGCACCGTGACCACCGCGCCGAGCTTGGCCGCCTGCTTCATGACCTGATAGAGCTCGCCGTCGTCCACCATGATCGCGCCCTTGTAGGCCATGAAGACCTTGAACGAGGTGATGCCGTGCTTCTCGACCACCTGGGTCATCTCGTCGGCGGTCTTGTCGTTCCAGCCGGTGATCGCCATGTGGAACGTGTAGTCGGACACTGCCTTCGCCGAACGCTCGCGCCAGATCTTGAGGCCCTCGAGCAGCGACTGGCCGCGGTTTGGAATGCAGAAGTCGATGATGCTGGTGGTACCGCCGGCGATCCCCGACGCGGTGCCGCTCTCGAAGTCATCGGCCGACACCGTGCCCATGAACGGCAGCTCCATGTGGACGTGCGGATCGATGAAGCCGGGCAGTACCAGCGCGCCCGAAGCGTCGATTACCTCGTCCTTGGCACCGCGCTTCTCGAGCTGCGGCGCGATCGCGGCGACCTTGCCGTTCTCGACGTAGAGGTCGGCGACGTACCGATCGGCGGCGGTGACGATCTCACCGTTCTTGACGAGCAATCCCATGAACTCCTCCTCAGCCTCGCGTGTACTCGACCAGCCGCATCCAGGTGATTCCCGGCTCGGGGCCCTCGAAGCTCTCGAGCATTCGATCCTGCTCGTCGGCCCAGTAGCTGTAGCCCTCGTGCTCGCCGGCGGGCGGCAGGCTCACCACGTAGCGCCTGGCCGCGACCCTTCCCCAGGGAGCGTTCCAGGTGCCGCGCTCGACGCAGCGGATCAGCATGCGCTCGGGGCTCACCGCCATGTGCGGCGGCCCGATTCTCAGCACCGGGAATTCGTGCTCGCCGCCGAGCTGGAAGTCTCGCCGCGAGAGCATGAACTGCTGGAACAACGGTGACGTGAACTCGACCTCGCACGGGTCTGGAAAATCGCCGTGCTGCTCGCGGATCTGGCCCTCGTGTTCGATTCTCACTCGCCACTTGCCCGAATCGGCGGCGTGCCGCGCCCGCAACACGCGCGATCCCACGTGCCACAGCACTTCGAGTCCGAGCGGGCGCCAGGTCGGCGTCAGCGTGACCCGGAACTCCTGAAGGTTCGGGAGCGGGTGCGGCGCGACCAGCTCATGCGTTCCGGTGACGATCAGATGTTCGCCGGTGTGCTCGATCCGCCAGCGTTCCTCACCGCACTCGTAGCCGCCGTGGAAGATGGCATAGCGGCCGGCGGCGACGGTCGTCAACGTGTAGCTGGAACGGAGCGGATTCACGGATCGACAATACACCGGGCCGGGCGTTCCCACTCAGTCCGTTTCAGCGCACCACCACGAACCTCCGCGTCGTGACCGCCGAGCCCTGCCGGGCGCAAAGGAGGTAGACGCCCGAGGCGAGGCCCGTGGCATCGAGGCGCTCGGACTGCGGGCCGGCCGAGGCGACTCCGGACCACACGCGGCGAACGCGCCGCCCCGAGACATCCAGCACCTCCACCCGACCCGCGCCCGAGCGCGGCCACGCCACCTCGAACCGACACGCGCCGTGCAGTGGGTTCACGAGGCCGCTGAGGGTCACGCCGTCGAAGGCCGCGGCTCGAACTCCGGAGTTGTTGGGCAGCTGCCAGAGCGCGAGTCGCGTTCCTGATCTGCGTACGGTGACTGCGGGGATCGTCACCACGCCATGGGCGTCCGAAAGGGCCGCCCCGCTCGCGAACAAGACTCCGCCGGCGTCGGTGAGCGAGTACTGAACCGGGGTCTCGGGTTGGATCCTGAACTGCTGAAGGCGTCTCGGCGTGACGTCCACCGAGAGCGAATCGGGTGCTCGCAGAGTCCCCCATCGAGTGGCCAGGTCGCGCAGGGTGAGCCTGATCCCCCACACCAGGCGCGAGTCCACGATGGTCGTGGTGTCCCACTCGACGTATCCATTGATCGTTCCGACGCTGTCCCCGCTCGCGGCATGTCCGTCGCCCGGGTTGGAGTCGGTGCTGCAATTGGAGAGGGCGGGGAAGCTCCGATCGCTGCGATACCGGTAGACGTAACCGAAATTTCCCATCGGAGCCCAGGCCGACAGCGCGCCCCCGTTGTGGGTGCTGGTGTCGAAGAAGAACATGCCTCCTTCGCGTGTGGAGTGCATGGTTCGGAAGAAAATCGGCTTCTCGGCCCAGCCCGTGGTCGTATCGTACCGCCCGCTGAACGAGACGATCGGAGGGACGGCGCGGCCGGCATTCGCCAACTCCTTCACCAGGTAGTTGGCATCGAGAACATCGAACGTTCGCTCCCCTTCAGGGGTCGGGAGATCTTCCTGCACCGTGCCGAAGAGATGATCGCAACTCCAGCGCTGAGCTCCGGAAAGATTGAACGAGCAGGCCGCGTCGGGGTCGGCCTCGAATCCGAAATCGAAGACGCCGTGAGCGAACATCGCCCCCGCGATCAGGTCGGGGAGCCGCAGCGTCGTGAACAGGGCTCCGATCGCGCCCATCGAGTAGCCGATCGCATAGACGCGCGTGGTGTCGATGGGAAGAGTCGAGCGGGCCCATTCGAGAGTGAAGACCACGCGTCGCATCGTGTAGTCCACCACGAATCCCGAGGTCGGCGTGGAATTCGAGCGCGCGGTGATGTCGAATCCCTCGTTGTATCCAAACCAGAAGGTGTTGCCCTCGGCGGTGGGCATGTAATCGTCCATGGTGAGGACCCATTCACCCGGCGTGCCCGTGCCGTTCGTGAGCGAGAGAAAGTTGCCGCCTCGGACATGGGGGTAGAACATCAGGGCCTGCCAGCCGCCGGGAGCGCCCGGCACGACCGCGCAGTCGTAAGGGATGCTGGGCCGGTTGCACATTTCGGGGAACCAGGGCGAGTCGTGATCGCTGGTCCACAGCGTGTAGACGTCGCCCGTCACCCGCGCCACCGTCAGCTTCCTCTGCCAGACCGGCTGCGGGCGGTCGGGAATCTCGAGGACTCCGCTGGCGGTCGCATTGACGCCGGGGACCGTCACGGTGTCGGCGGGAACCGTCGCGGAGTCGCAGGTGACCGCGTACCAGGCGGTCGCGGTGGCGCCCGGCGTATTGACGAACAGGCCCTGTCCCGCCGCCAGGTGACTCCCGTCCGGCATCGTGTACGAATAGGAATAGCCGATGAGGGACGAGCAGCGGCGATCACACCAGGTCGAGTCGAGAACGCTGCCCACCAGCGCGTAATGCGAAATCCCGCCGCCCTGCGGGGGAGTCGTGGCCCGATAGACGTGATAGGACCACCCCGTTCCCGGTGGAGACGACCAGGTCAGGAAGGTCTGACCGTGGAACGGACGCGCCGTGAGTCCGCTCACACGCGCGGCCGCGGCCGGTGCGGGCAGAGCCAGAATCAGGGCGAGCGCGAACTCCAGAGACAGGTTTCGCCGCATGGCGCCCAAGCTGCGAGCGAGAGGGTCTAACCTCGCCGGCCTGGGGTCGCTCTAGGGCCGGCGGGCGAGCAATGACTCAGGCTCACGGCCTGAAAGCATACACCGTGAGCCCTGAGCCGCGCGTGCGGCGGGTGAGTTGGCGATCCTGGCTAGGCGACGGCCGCCGGAGTCGAGGTGGAAGCTCCCGTGCTCGATGTCGAGCCGGCCGGGCTGCCGTTCAGCGCCGCGCTCAACTGCCCCAGCGCCTGACTGAGCCAGTCGAGGGCGTTGAACGGCGAGCCGCTGCTCGAGTTCGACATCTCGTTCTGCCAAGAGTCGAGAATCGACTGAAAGGCGTCGAGGAGCCGCTGCATGACGTCGTCTCTGGAAGTCGGTGCCACCGGCGCCGGCGCGGCCTGCTTGTCGGTGAGCAGGCTGGTGGAGCCGTCGGCAGCCGGCGCGCTCGGATCGCTCGACATTGCAACCGCCGGCGCTGCGGAAACCACTCCGGAGCCCGAGTCCGGCTCGGCCGGCGCGGGCAGCACCGCGGGCGAAGGCTGCGCGGCCGACGCGGGCGAAGGCTGCCAGGTGCGCAGCTTGATCGCGATCATGTTGACACTCACCGAGCGCTGAACGTCGAGCGTGTAGCCGGAGAGCGTCGAGAGCGAGCCGTCGCCTGGATTCGAGAGATCGGCGCCGGGGCCGGAAGCGCCAGCGGTGGTGCCCGAGGCGAGCTGAGGCAGCCCGGCCTTGATCTGGTCGAGCAGCGTGTTGATGTCGGCCAGCTCCTGATCGCTGAGCGAGCCCTGGACCTGCACCTCGAGGCTCTGCGAGCTGGAG
>DATKAB010000120.1 GCA_035498555.1 Candidatus Sulfotelmatobacter sp. | reverse complement strand
CACGACAAGCTGCGCCGGCTCCAGGAGCTGCTCGGGCACCGGGTGCCTGCCGGCGACCTCGACGCCGTGCTCGAGCACGCGTTCGACGCGGCCATTTCGCAGATTGAGAAGCGAAAGCTCGGGGCCACCGACAGGCCGCGCCGCGCCAGGCCTTCCCGCGACCCTCGACACATCCCGGCTCGCGTGAAGCGGGCCGTGCGAGAGCGCGACCAGGATCGCTGCGCGTTCGTCGGCGACAACGGGAAGCGCTGCGACGCGCGGCACGGGCTGGAGTTCGATCACGTGATTCCGGTGGCCCGCGGGGGTGAATCAACCGTGGCCAACGTGCGCCAGCTCTGCCGCGCCCACAATCAGTACGTGGCCGAACGGGAATTCGGACAGGACTTCATGAAGGGCAAACGACAGGCGGCCGTCGCGATTGGGATGCGCGCGGCGCTGAAGGATCGCCGCCCGGCCTAGAGCCCGGCCGCGAGCTCCGCCGGCAACGGTCGTTCGCGCGCCAGCGTCGCTGCCTCGCTCACGCCCAGCACGCCGTCCTCGACCACAATGCCGCGAAACAGCTCGAGCGGCGTCAGCTCGAAATAGATGTTGCGCGGCTTCACCGCCTCGGGTGCTTCGGCCCACACTTCCTCGGGCGGCATCTCGTCGATGCGCAGCGCGCCGGTCGCGGCCGGAAGGAATTTGCGTCGCGTCGCGATCGCGTAGACCGGCACCGCCGATTCGCGCGCCGCCAGCGCCGCGCCGTAGGAGCCGATCTTGTTGAGCACGCCGCGCTCGGTGATCGCGTCGGCGCCGACCCACACCATGGCCGTCTGGGAGAGGAGCAGCGGCAGCGCCGCGTCCACCACCAGCCAGCTCGCGACGCCGGCGGCGCTCAGCTCGCGCGCCAGCTCGCGACCCTCCAGGCGCGGTCGGCCTTCGCCGATCAGCGCGCGCGGCTTCCGACCGTCGGCGTGCGCGTGCAGCAGCGCCTCGCGCACCGCGCCGCTCGAAGACAGCGTCGCGACCCACGCGCCGTTCCCAGGCAGGAGCTTGCCCGCCCAGCCGGCGGCATCGCGCCGCATGTTGACCAGGTCGACGCGTTCGGCGGCGCACGACGCCGCGATCTGTTCCCGCAGCGCCGGCGGCGCGTCGCCGCGCCGGACGCCGGTGTCGGCCACCTCGAGCGCCCGCGCCGCGAACTGGTGGATCAGCGCCATGCTGGGCTGCGCGGCCTGCGCGCGGCGCAGGAACTGCAACAAGGCCGCGCGCAGCTCGGGCGCCTGCCCCGAGCGGTCGATACCCGCCCAGCGCTCGAGGCCGTCGAGGAACGCGAGCGACACCTCGCTCGAGCCGGAGGTGCGATCGTGCGCGAAGTCGCTCATGCAGGAGTCCGGTTCGCGCCGCGGAGCATCACGGTGCGGGAGGGAGCCAGCGCGCCGCCGGCCACACGAACGCCGCCAGCGAGGCGAGGCCGAGGAGCGCGAGCAGCGCGCCGCCCGCAATCGCGGCGCGGCGCACGACCCGCTGCGCGCGCGGCGCGAACGAGAAGCCGGCCGGACCGGTCAGCGCCACCAGTCCCCCGGCGAAGTGCGCGGCGGCCGTGATCACGGCCAGCGCCTGCAGAATCCAGACCACGGGATGCGCGAGCTGCGCGGACATCAGCTCGAACAGCGGCTTCTTTGCGGCCAGCCGTTCGGGCGAAAGGCGGATCGCCCAGACGTGAAAGACGACGTAGATCGAGAGATAGAAACCCGTCACGCGCTGCATCACACGCCACGCCTCGCTCGGCCAGGCGGGCTCGGTGGTCAACTGTCGCGCCGTGGCGAGCCACGCCGCGAGCGCGATGTGCGTGGCGATCGGCAGCGCGATCAGCAGCAGCTCGATCGCGCCGAGCATCGGGACGTGCGCGATCGCTTCCACCGCACGCTGATAGGCGGCCGGTCCGGCGAGCGCGCGGGAATTCACGGCCAGATGCGAGATCAGGAACAGCCCGAGCGGCACGACGCCGGTGAGAATCTGGGCCCGGCGCAGTCGGGCGAAGTCGCGGTCGGAGACTCTCATGAATGGGAGTGATGATGGCGCGCGGCACTATAGCAGAGCGCGCGCCGCACGAGCGTTGAGCGGCCGCGTGACGCTGTGCTATTTTGTCCCGGCATGCTCCGCGAGCGGTGTTTCGCCGGGACGGTCGGCGACCCGACTCGCCGATCCTTCCGCCTCATGGTCGCTTCGCCCGAATCCGGGGCGGAATTCACGATCCCATCCGGAGGCCGTGCTCGCCCGACATGAGCACCGCAGTCGCCGAACTCATCCAGCATCAGCTGCTGCCGCGCGTTTCCAAGCCCAACCGCTACTTGGGCAATGCGCTGCACGTGCCGCGCAAGCCGCTCGAAGCGGCCGAAGTGCGAGTGCTGCTGGCGTTCCCCGACGCGTACGAGATCGGCCTCTCCAACGTCGGCATCCGCATCATCCATCACGTGCTGAACCAGCGGAACGACGTCGCGGCCGAGCTCTGCTTCGCGCCCTGGCCGGACGCCGAAGCCGAAATGCGTCGCCTCGGGATTCCGCTGTTCTCGCTCGACTCGCACGCGCCGGCTTCGGCGTTCGACGTGATCGGCTTCTCGCTCCAGTACGAACTGCAGTACACGAATGTGCTGATGATGCTCGAACTGGCGGGGCTGCCGCTGCGCAGCGTCGATCGTGACGCGCGCCACGCGCTGGTGATCGCCGGCGGCGCTCAGGCGTTCAGCCCCGAGCCGATGGCCGAGTTCGTGGACGCGTTCGTGATCGGCGATGGCGAAGACGTGATCCATCGCGTGGTGGACGCGGTGGGCCAGGCGAAGCGCGGCGGCTGGGCCCGCCCGCGGCTGCTGAGGCATCTCGCCCATCTGCCCGGCGTCTACGTGCCGTGGGGCTACGAGACCGATACCAACGCGGAGGGCTGGCTGGTGCCGAAGCCGCGCCCGGGATTCCCGGCGCGCGTGAACTCAGTGTGGGTGAAGGAGCTCAAGGCCGAGTACTACCCGGCGGCGCCGCTGCTGCCGGTCGGCGAGATCACGCACGATCGCCTGTCGGTCGAAATCATGCGCGGCTGCACGCGCGGTTGCCGCTTCTGCCAGGCCGGCATGATCAACCGTCCGGTGCGCGAGAAGCCGGCCCAGCAGGTGGTCGAAGAAGTGCTGCAGGGCCTGCAGGCCACCGGGCTCGAAGAAGTGTCGCTGATCTCGCTGTCGTCCACCGACCACACTCAGATCGTGGACCAGGTGAACGCGCTGGCCGACGAGCTGTGCCCGACGCGCGTACAGATCTCTCTGCCCTCGACCCGGCCCGACAACGTGCCGGTGGAAGTGGCGCGGCGCATGGCGGCGCAGAAGAAGGGCTCGATCACGCTGGCCCCCGAGGCCGGCAGCCAGCGGATGCGCGACGTGATCAACAAGAATCACACCGAGGACGAGTTGCTGAATTCGGTCGGCACCGCCGCACGCGAGGGCTATACCAGCGCCAAACTCTACTTCATGTGCGGACTGCCGGGCGAGAACGACGACGATCTGGTCGCGATCATGGATCTGGCGCAGAAGGCCTGGAAGCGAGCGCGCGACGAGGGCAACAAGGGTTTCCGCATTACCGCCAGCGTCTCGCCGCACGTGCCCAAGCCGCACACACCTTTCGCGTGGGCGGCGCAGGTGAGTACCCGGGAGCTGAACCGCCGCCTGGGGGTGCTGCGCAAGGCCGCGCACGGCAAGCCCATCGCGCTCAAGTATCGCGACGCCGAGACTTCGCTGCTCGAGGGCGTGTTCACCCGCGGCGATCGGCGGCTCGGTCTCGCGGTGGAAGAGGCCTATCGGCGTGGCTGCCGCTTCGACGCCTGGAGCGAGCATCTGAAGTTCGACGTCTGGATGTCGGTGTTTCGCGACCTCGGCATGGATCCCGAACGCGCCCTGGTCGAGCGGTCCACCGAGCTGGAACAGCCGTGGGACGTGGTGCAGTCCCCGGTCACCAAGAAGTTCCTGGTGCGAGAGAAGATTCGCGCCGATCGCGCCGGCATCACCGATGATTGCCGGCTCGAGGATGTGTGCTTCTCGTGTGGCGTCGCGGAATGCCCGCAGCGGCCGTGGGTGAAGCAGCCTCACGCGCCGCTCGACCTCGGCGCGGCCCGGGCCACCGTGCCCGCGCCGGCGTTTGGTCGGCGGGCCCGCGAGTCCCGCGATCCCGGCCGTCCTCTGCCGGGCAGCGGGGTGGCGACCGCCACGCGTTTCCGCATCGTTTTCGAAAAGGGGAGCGAGATGCGTTTCATCTCGCACCTCGATCTCATGCGGACCTGGGAGCGGACGTTGCGCCGCTCCGGGCTCCCGCTCGCTTACACCCAGGGTCATCATCCGCACCTGAAGATGTCGTTCGGGCCGCCGTTGCCTCTGGGCTACCGTTCACGGGCCGAGGTCTTCGATCTGGAGCTGGCGCGGCCGCCCGCCGCCGATCTGGCGGCGCGCTTGAATGCCGCGCTTCCCGATGGGCTCCAGGTGCTGGGCTATCGTCCCATTCTTTTCAAACCGCCTTCGCTCATGAGTCAACTCGAGGGCGCGACCTATCGGGTGCGTTTCCCGCGAACGTATCTCGAGGAAGCCGGACTGAATCCGGAGACGCTCCTCGGCACCCTGCGGACGCGCATCACCGAGCTGCTCGCCCGGGAGCACGTGCTCGTGCGCCGGCAGAGCGAGGCTCAAACCCGCGAATTCGACGCACGACCCGCGATTCTGTCCCTCGAGGTCCTCGAGGACGAGACTCCGGCCGTCCTGCAGGCGCGCGTGAAGTTCACCGCGCGCGCTCAGGTGCGGCCCGAGGAGATCGTCGCCCTGCTGATCCCCCACGTCGACGCGCGCACGACCGACATCGAGCGCGCGTGCCTGTGGGCCGAGCATGGCGGCCGTCATCTCGATCCGCTGGAGCTGCTGGGGGCACGAACCTGATCGGCGGCGTCACGCGGGGTGCGAGACCCCGGTGAGACAACAGATCATCATCAACGCCGATTCCTACGAAACCCGCATCGCCATTCTCGAGGACGCCGAGCTCGCCGAGCTGCTGGTCGAGCGCGCCGAGCAGCGGCGCCACGTCGGCGACATCTACAAGGGCCGCGTCAATGCGGTGCTGCCCGGCATGCAGGCCGCGTTCGTCGACCTCGGGCTCGCCAAGACCGGATTCCTGCACGCTTCGGATCTGGTCGAATCGCTGACCGTCGATGAAGACCTTGGCGAAGTCGAGGACAACGGCCATCACGGCCGCCGCTCGCGCGGCACGCACCTCAAGATCGAGGACCATCTCAAGAAGGGCCAGGAGATCCTGGTGCAGATCACCAAGGAGTCGATCGGCACCAAGGGCCCGCGTGTCACCCAGCAGGTCAGCCTGCCCGGTCGCTACTGCGTTCTGATGCCGGGCGTGGATCACGTCGGCGTGTCGCGCCGCATCGAGGATCGCGCCGAGCGCCAGCGCATCAAGGCGATCATCGCCGATCTGAAGCCGCCGGGCGTCGGGATCATCGCGCGCACCGTGGGCGAGGGGAAGGCCGAGGACGACTTCGCGGCCGACGTGAAGCACCTCACCCGAATGTGGCAGAAGATCGACAAGAAGTCGGCGAGCGTGCGCGCTCCCGCGCTGGTGCATCGCGAGCTGGAGCTCACCGCCAGCCTGATTCGCGATCTGTTCACCGACGAGGTCGAAGAGGTGGTGATCGACGACAAAGAATCGTTCGCCGAGATCCAGAACTACCTGAAGTCGGTCGCGCCCGAGCTTCGCGAGCGCGTCAAGCTCCACAAGGAGAAGGAGCCGATCTTCGACGCCTACGGCATCGAGCCCCAGATCGAAAAGACCTTCGAGCGGAAAGTGTGGCTCAAGAAGGGCGGCTACATCTGCATCGACCACACCGAGGCGCTGGTCTCGATCGACGTCAACACCGGTCGCTTCACCGGCAAGAAGAACCAGGAAGAAACCATCTTCCGCAACAACCTCGAAGCGGCGCGCGAGATTCCCCGCCAGCTTCGGCTGCGCGACATCGGCGGCATGATCGTGATCGACTTCATCGACATGGAGATCGAGGCCAACAAGCGCGCGGTGCTCGACGAGCTGCGCAAGGAGCTGAAGAAGGATCGCGCCCGCACCAAGGCCTTCGCGGTGAGCGAGCTGGGTCTGGTGGAGATGACGCGGCAGCGCGAGCGCTCGAGCCTGCTCCACTACTACACCGAGGACTGCCCGCACTGCGGCGGCCTCGGCAAGGTGCCGAGCCACGAGACCATGCTGGTCAAGCTCGAGCGCGCGATGCGGCGGGTGGCGGCGATCGGCGGACAGAAGCGCATTACGGTGAAAGTTGCGCCCGAGATCGCGCTCTACTTCGTCGAGCAGGAGGCGCGGCGGTTCGCCGAGCTCGAGAAGCGCTTCAAGCTGCAGGTCGACCTGAAGGACGATCCGCAGTTGAAGCGCGGCGAAATGAAGGTGCTGAGCGAGAGGAAGCAGGACATCAGCCGGCAGGTGGTGGGAGCGGTGCCGGGGAACTGAACCCGGCGCGGAAGAGATCGGGAATCCCGGCGCGACCGAGCCGCATCTAGTGGGCTCGGTCATGGGCTTCCCGATCGCACGCCCCACTGTCGGTTTTTCGACACTCGCCCTCGTCGGACTCCTCGCGTCCGCGACCTCCGCGTCCGCCGCGTGGACGCAGGTCCCCGGCGTTCCCGGCATCATCCTCGATTCGATCTGGGCGAAGGGTGACACCATCGTCGTCGGCGGTGACAGCACCGTCATGGTCAGCGTCGATGCGGGGCTCACGTTCTCGCCTCAGGCGAAGGTGGTGGCCGGCGCCACCGAGATCCACGATGTGATCATGCGAAATCGGCGGCTCTACGCGAGCACCCGAGGCCAGGGCGTGTTCATCAGCGACGATCTCGGGGCATCGTGGCAGAGCTTCAATCTGGGCCTCGTCGGCGGCTTTGGCGACTCTCAGCTCGACGTCATCGACATGATCGCGCTCGGCGACAGCCTCTACCTGGCTACCGAGGGGGATGGCGCGTGGGTCCGGAACCTCACCTCCGGCACATGGCAGCGATTCGGCGCGATCTTTGGTCCCGCGCAAGCGTCCAACATGACTTTCATCGCGGCGGGAAACGGCCGGCTTCTGTCGGGGGGCGGCTTCAACGGCACCGCGTTCTTTCGTGATCCGGGCGATCCGGACTGGACGCAGACGCTGTTGTTCAACGATCGGATCGCGGCGGGACTCGCGGGACTCACCGCGATCTGGACCGGCGCGCGCTGGGTGGTGGGCTCGAACATCGGTGCATTCCTGAGTCCGACCGGCGATGTGCCCTGGACGTACTCGGACCCGGGGGCGGGTCACTCCCTGTTCACGGTGTCGTTCGCGATGCACGGCCCCGACCTGTTCGCCAACTTCGGCGCATTCAGCTCGAGCTTCATGGTGAGCCACGATCAGGGCGAGAGCTGGCAGCCGCTCGATGTCGTGCCGGTCCCCATCACCGGGCTGGCGATCCTCGGGAATACACTCTACGCCTCACGATTCGATGGTCTGTGGCGGTGGCCGCTCGATGACGTCGCAGGCGTTCCCCCGTCTCGCGCGCCGCGCCTGAAGTTCGCGATCGCCGGCGCACAGCCGGTTCGCGACGTGGTGCGCTTCCACTTCGAGCTTCCGGCGGCGGGGCGCGCCACGATCGACGTCTTCGATCTGGCCGGGCGGCGGGTGGCCTCCTCGATCGAGGGAACGTTCGCCGCGGGCACGAACGAGATCGCGTGGGACGCTCGCGCGCTCGCGCCGGGCGTCTATCACGCGAGACTCAACGCCGGCGCGCAGGCGGAGACGGCCCGGCTGGTCCGCGTGCGCTGAGCGACGCTACTCGATCACCTTGCGAAAACTCAGCGGCCGCTGCAGGCGCTCGAAGCCGCCGCGTTCCGGCTCGTCCATCTCGGCGATCACGCGCTCGAGCCCGCGCATGAGGTTGAGATCGTCCAGCATCGCGACCGAAGTCGGCGGTCCGTTGACGTAGGCGATGATGCGCACGCGCGCGCCGAGGATGTTCCAGGCCTCGGCGGCCTCGCGCGTGGGCGGATAGCCGAGCAGGATCACGATCGCGTCCGCCTCTTCGGGAATCTGCTGCAGGGTCTCGATGGCCTGAACGCCGGTGGGCCAGCTCGGCAGCGAGATCACCAGATGCTGGACGCCCTTCACCAGCACCAGGTCGTGCAGCTCGCCGTAGGTGGGCACGCGGTTGAAGCAGACCGAGGTGCCGAGCGACATGTCGGAGCGGTCGAGGACCAGCGGCCAGATGCGAGCGCGCCCGGCGGGACGCTCGGCGAACGGGCTGCCGAGCGGCGAAGCCGGCTGGTCGGGAGTGGAAGCGGGCGTCGAGGCCGGCGGCGGCCCGGTGGCGGCGCAGCCGGCCAGAACCGCCAGCGCGGCAATGAAGATCGGGAATCTCATGCGAACCTCCTCGAACGCTCGCTCGGCCAGGTCCAGCGGCTTACCCGCGGGGCCGGAACTCGCGCCGACTATGGCGCTCGCGGGGGTGGGCCCGCAACCGCGCTTGACCGTGCAACCCGGCCCGTGGTAGAAACTTCCGCCTCCCAATGAAGGTAGGAGCACTGCGCGCGCCCACCGGAGAGGTCCACATACCGTCAGCCGCCGGGTGCGGCGCTCGAATGGAGATCCGATGTACGCGATCGTCAACGTGAACGGCACTCAGACCCGCGTGACCAAGGATGAGGTCATCGAGGTTCCGCGCCTGACCGGGGAGCCCGGCCAGACCGTGACCTTCGACCAGGTCCTGATGGTTTCCGACGGCGACAAGATCGCCGTGGGCCAGCCCTACGTGAAGGGCGCCAAGGCCACGGCCGAGGTGATCGAGCAGTTCCGCGGGCCCAAAGTGAAGGTGTTCAAGTTCAAGCGCCGGCGCGAGTATCGCAAGCGGCGCGGTCATCGTTCGGAGCTCACGCGCCTGCGCGTGACCGGCATCCAGGCCTAGGAGCAAGCATGGCGCACAAAAAGGGTCAGTCCTCGTCCAAGAACGGGCGCGATTCAAATGCGCAACGGCTGGGCGTCAAGCGCTTCGGCGGCGAGCTGGTGAACGCCGGCACGATCATCGTTCGCCAGCGCGGCACGCGTATCTTTCCGGGCAAGAACGTCGGCATCGGCGGGGACGACACGCTCTTCGCGATGATCGACGGCCGGATCCAGTTCACCCGGTACGGTCGCGACCGCAAGAAGGCGAACGTCGTCCCGGTCGAAGCCCCGAGCACCAACTAGCTCGTCACTCGATCCGGGCTCTCGAAAGCCAGTCCGAGCGCCGCGCTCGATCCGGTCGAATCGGCCGTAGCGAGCGCGGCGTTTGTGTTTGACTCTTGATACTCATGCCCCGAAAGGGAGGTTCGCGGTGAAGAATCGAGTGGCGGTGATCGGAGCGGGAAACGTGGGCGCGAGCACGGCGCTCTACGTGGCGGAACGTGGCCTCGCCGACGTCGTGCTGATCGATCGGCCCGAGCTGGAAGGCATGCCGCAGGGCAAGGCGCTCGACATGCAGCAGTCTGCGCCGCTGTGGCACAAGGGCGGCAAGCTCGAGGGCGCGACGGATCTTTCGGCAGTCAAGGGCTGCGACGTGGTGGTGATGACCGCCGGCTTTCCGCGCAAGCCCGGCATGTCGCGCAGCGATCTGCTGAAAGCCAACGCCGACATCGTGCGGCCCGCCGCCGAGGCGGTGAAGAAGCACGCGCCCAACGCCACCGTCGTGGTGGCGACCAATCCACTCGACGTGATGGCGTGGCTGTTCTGGAAGACCACCGGCTTCCCGAAGAATCGGGTGGTCGGCATGGCCGGCATTCTCGACAGCGCGCGCTTTCGCGCATTCCTGGCGATGGAGCTCGGCGTCTCCGGCGCCGACGTGCAGGCGATGGTGCTGGGTGGCCACGGCGACTCGATGGTGCCGCTGCCGCGCTACACCACGGTGGGCGGGATCGCGGTGAGCGAGCTGATCCCGGCCGAGCGGCTGAACGCGATCATCCAGCGCACGCGCGACGGCGGCGCCGAGATCGTGAAGCTGCTCAAGACCGGCTCGGCGTACTACGCGCCGGCGATGTCGGCGGTCGAGATGGCCGAGGCGATCCTCACCGACCAGAAGCGGCTGGTTCCCTGCTCGGTGCTGCTCGAGGGCGAGTACGGTCTCAGCGGTCTGTTCATCGGCGTGCCGGTGGTGATCGGCGCGCACGGTGTCGAGAAGATCGTGCAGCTCAAGCTGTCCGCCACCGACCAGGCCGCGCTGGCCAA
>DATKAB010000119.1 GCA_035498555.1 Candidatus Sulfotelmatobacter sp. | reverse complement strand
GCCCTGTACTGGTGGCTCACCGCGTCGGCGCTGTCGAAGCCCACACACAGGCCGTCGCCGGCCAGGGTGAACTTGCCCAGTTGGGTGCGCATCGGGCCCTGGGCCACCACCTTGTCGTTCACGTAGAGCTTCACGTGCCCGATCGACTCGCCGTGCGTGCCGGTCGTGTCTCGCGTGAATTCCATCCCCAGCGAGTACTTCCCCTTGGCGAGCGGCGGTGAGGAGAAATCCTGCTCGGGCGCGATGCCGAGGAAATTGTAAACGTAGTGAAGCTTGTGATCCTTGATGAAGAGTGCGTGACCACCGAAGCGGGAGCCGTGCGCGAAGATCACTCCCGAAGCGTTTGGATCGGCGATCTCGACGTTGGCCAGGATCTTGTACGAGCGGCCGCGGATGTTCACCGCCACGCCCTCGGGAACCGCCGACGAACCCGGATAGTAGAGATAGCGCTGGCGCGCCGGCTCCGAGCTCGGGCGCTGGACGCCCAGCATCTCGACCGCGGTCCGATCGTCGAGCGGCAGCACCAGATTCCTCTGCGCCTCATCGTTCCAGGCGGCGATCAGCTCCTTCAGTTTGTCGGGGTTGTCCTTCGCGAGATCCTTCGACTCCGAACGGTCGACGTCGGTGTGATAGAGCAGCCAGCCGTCGGTGTCGAAATGGCCCCTGCCGGTGAGCGGAGCATGTAGCGCCGCCGCCTTCCACCCATCCTTCCAGATCCCGCGTGTGCCGAGCATCGCGTAGTACTGGATGTGTTTCTGGGTGGGTGCGTCGGGGGCCGCGTCGAACGAATAGCGCATCGACACGCCCGACAGCGGCCACTGTCGGACCCCGCGATAGACCGCCGGCATCTGCAGGCCACAGACATCAAGGATGGTGGGCACCAGATCCACCGAGTGGTGGTACTGGTTGCGCAGCTCACCGTGCGCCTGGATGCCCTTCGGCCACGAGATCACCAGCGGACAACAGGTGCCGCCCGCGAAATTCGAGTAGCGCTTGAACATCTGGAACGGGGACGAGAACGCGACCGCCCAGCCGGTCGGATAGTGGTTGTAGGTGTCGGGTGAGCCGAGACGAGTCAGGTACTTCATGTTCTCCGACATCTCGTCGGGGTAGTCGTTGAAGAACTTGTTCTCGTTGACCGAGCCGCTGGGGCTTCCCTCGCCCGATGCCCCGTTGTCGGCGCAATAGATCACCAGCGTGTTGTCGAGCTGATGAGTGTCCTGGAGGTAGTCGACGATACGACCGACCTGGGCGTCGGTGTACTCCGAGAAGCCGGCGTAGACCTCGGCCATGTGCGAGAACAGCTTCTTCTCGTCAGCGGTGAGGGAGTTCCAGGGGCGAACGACGTCGCCCTTGTTCGCGATCGAATCGGGGAGCGGATTGATCGGCGTGAGTTGCGTGCCCTTCGGCATGACTCCCTTGTCGATCATGCGTTGCAGCACCCAGCTGCGATAGGCTTCGTAGCCGTCGTCGAACTTGCCCTTGTACTTCGCGATGTAGTCGGCGGGCGCCTGGTGTGGCGCGTGATTGGCCCCCGGGCAGAACCACATGAACCAGGGCTTGGAGGGGTTGCTGGCCTGCTGATTGCGGATCATCTCGATGGCGTGATCGGCGAGGTCCTTCGAAAGGTGATAACCCTGATCCGGCCCGTAGGGCGGATCCACGAAGCGGTTGTCTTCCACGAGATCCGGATACCACTGGTTGGTTTCACCGCCGAGGAATCCGTAGTAGCGATCGAACCCCATCTGCACCGGCCACTGCTTCCGGCTCCCGCCGGGCGCGACGTCCTGCTCGGGCACGTTGTGATCCTTGCCGATCCAGAAGGTGCCCCAACCGTTGTCCTGAAGGATCTGCGCCAGGGTCGCGCACTGCGCAGGAACGTAGCCGCTCGCACCCGGGTAACCGTCGGCGGCTTCGGTGATCGAAGCCATCCCATTCAGGTGATGATTGCGGCCGGTGAGGATGGTGGAGCGGGTCGGCGAGCAGAGCGCGCAGGTATGCCACTGCGTGTACGTGAGCCCGGTGTCCGCCAGGCGCTGCAGAGTCGGCATGTTGATGCGGCCGCCGTACGGCGACCATGCGGCGAGGCCGGTGTCGTCGTAGAGCACCAACAGGACGTTGGGCGAGCCCTCCGGCGCGCGCTTGGGCGTGAATGGAGTCCAGTCGGATTTGGACTGGCGAATGTCGAGCGCGATCTTCCCTTTGAATCCGGGCGGCACGCTCGGGGTCGCGAAGGACGCGGTGCTGCCACCGCCGGTGCCATTGCTCTCACCGCAGCCCTGCGCGCCGAGAATCAGCGCGCCGGCGGCGAGGAGCAGCGTAAGCGGGACTGCCGATCGCTTCGACATGGGTCACCTCTCGGCATGGGTTGGGGCATGCGACTCATGAACTCGAGGGCTGGACCGTCGGCGTTGCGGCGCGTCAGGCTGAGAAGATGCGAATTAGGGCGTGGTGGTCCGGCGACGGCCGAGAGTAACTCCGCATGGCGTCAAGCGAAAGCTCAGGCGGTCGGCGTGCCCTCGCCCGGGGGCGCTCCAAAGCCCCAGCGCGCGCGCATGCGTTGCCGGATCTTCTCGCGTTCCTCGGGTGTGAGCACGTCCCACCGTTCCTGCATGCGGCGGCGCAGACTGCCGCCGCTGCCGCCGAAGCCCGGGCCGCCGAACAGGATCCGCGCGAGCGCGAGCATCGCCAGCGCCTGCCAGAAGGTGATCGTGCGCCATCCGAACAGCGGGGGCGTCAACCAGTTCCACAGCCACTTCACCGCCTCGCCGCCGAGAATCGCGAACAGCGTGATGGCGATCAGCGCCAGCGGCGCGATCCAGATCAGCCTCCTTGCCCGGTTCATGATCGATTCCCTCCTCAGTCGCCTTCGAATGACTCGTACATATCTCGCAGCCGCTCTCGCAGGCGAAGTACTGCGTAGCGCTTTCGAGACAGCAGCGTGTTCAGCGGGAGGCCGCTCTCGGCGGCCAGCTCCTTAAAACTCCGCCCCTCCAGCTCGTGCGCCACGAACACCTGGCGCTGCTCCGCGGGCAGTTCGTTGATCGCCGCCTCGAGCTCGTCGAGGAGTGCGGCGCGCGCGTGCATGGCTTCGGGCCCGTCGTCGGGCGAGGGCAGCAGGTCCTCCGGCGCCAGCTGCTCGCCGTGCTCGTCCTCGACCGCAGCGTTGAAGCGCTCGTGCCGACGCTTGCGGAACAGGTCGACGATGCGATTGCGCGCCACGCGGAACAGCCAGCCGGTGACGTGCTCGATCGGCATCAGCAGCCGGTTCGCCTCGACCAGCTCGAAGAACACCTCCTGCAGGATGTCCTCGGCGTCGCCGGGATCGGGAACTCGCCGGCGGATGAAGTCGAGGAGCCGGGATCGCTCCCGCTCCACGACTTCGGAGATCCGCCGGTCCGATTCGGGTTCCATCCGCTCCCGTTCCGCCGCAGTGCTCACCCGATGGTGTAGACGAATCGCCCCGGCGGATATTGTGGACGAGGTGCGCTATTCAGCCCGGTAGCGGCAGTCCACGGAGAGCCGCAGCGTATCGCCGCTCCGATTGGGCAGGGCCCGGTGGATCGTGAGGGCATGGAACAGCAGCGCATCGCCGCAGGTGAGGTCGCTCGCCGCCCACTCGCCGCGACCGGGCTCCCCCGGTATCCGCGCCGCACCCCCCGAGTGCTCGAACAGGCCCCCGCGATGCGAGCCGGGCGCGAGCGCCAGAGGGCCGAGCGCCAGCGGGCAATCGCCCAGCGGCGTCCACACCGTCCAGCACTCGCGCTCGACACCGACATAGGCGCCGTCCTGATGCGGCGGCGTGGTGAGATGTTCCGCGTTCGGAAACACCACGCGACAGACGTCGCCCTGGTGCGTTTCGAAGCCGCCGCCGAATACGGCGCCCAGGATGCGCTCGAGGCTCGGCTCACGGCGAATCCGATCCAGCTCGACGGAAGGCAGCACGCGTGCAAGCAGCTCGACCGACTGTGGATCGCCGGTCCGAATCCCGCGCAGCGTCGGGTGCGCGCGCGCCAAATCGGTGGCGGAACCCGCCTCGAGCCACCCGAGTCGCACGCATTCCGCCAGAACCAGCCTGCGGAGATCGCGCACCACATTCGGATCGAAGAGCCCGCGGAGGTAGAGATAGCCGTCGCTTCCCGCGCGGCGAATCAGCTCGTCGGGTTCACCCAGGGATGCGGATGAATCGAGCAACGGCACGACCCTGAAGGTCTCCATCCTGGCGCGCTCCTACCCCACCGAGGCCGCGGCATTCTGGATCAGATCGAGGGGCGCGCTTCCCACCGGGCTCGCGCGGGTCGCGGCTGACGCCAACCGCCCCATGGTGCCGGCATTGTGGCGAGCCTTGAAGCGCACGCACTCGGCGATCGCCGCGCGCACCTCGCTCGAATAGCCGAAGAAGTCGAGATCGAGCGTCGGATCGTGCTCGAGATATTCCTGAATCGCCCGCGGATCCAGCACGTGGACGTTGGGCTCGTCGACGACGCGGCTGGCGTCCAGCCACCAGCGCGTGAAACCGAAGCGTTCGTGTCCGCGGTCGTAGATCGCGGTGCCGGGCATCGGCACCAGCACGCCGCGATTGTTGAAATAGTCGGTGTGCGGCGCGAGCTGGTCCATGAATCGGCGGGTGTTTTCGAGCTCGGCGACGCCTTCCTCGGGGAAGCCGAACATGAAGTTGACGATGGTGGTCATCCCGGCCGCCTTCGCCGCGTCCACGGCGGCGCGGACCTGCTCGGGCTTCTGCCCCTTCTGGATGACGCGCAGGATGTTGTAGTCGCCGCTCTCGATCCCGAAATTGATGGCCACGCAACCGGCCTCGCGCATGCGAGCGAGATCGCCGGCCCGCACCATGTTCCCGGGGGTGATGCAGGTCCAGGTCGCGCCGCGGAGCGAGGGCTCGGCGAGAATCGCGTCACATAGTTCGAGCATGCGCAGGCGTCGCGCGGTGAAGGCGTCGTCCCAGAACGGAAAGTGCATGACGCCATGGCGCTCGCGTAGCGCCTTCATCTCGGCGACCACGTTCGCGGACGACCTCCAGCGATAGACGCGCCCGGTCACGTGATTGGCGCAGAAGGTGCAGCGCGCCGGGCAGCCACGGCTGGTCATGAGGCCGCCGGGCACCACCATCGCGCCCTCGGAATACCAGCCGGGCTCGTAGCACCGATAGCTCTCGAGCGGGAACGGCAGCGCGTCGAGGTCGTCGAGGGTCTGGTGAGAGCCGCCATCGAGCCCGGCGGAGTGAACGCCGGGACGCACCGGCATCGCGTCGCCGCCGTCGCAGGCGCGGGCCAAATCGACCATCAGCCGCTCGGCCTCGCCCGCGATCGCGATGTCGAACCCATGCGCCAGCGGCTCGTCGGGGACGGCGGTCACGTGCGGGCCGCCGGCCACCCGCCAGCGCGAGAGCCCGTCGAGCCGTTCGGCCAGCGCGTATCCGCGGCGGGCGTTGTAGGTGAACAGGGTCATGCCGATCAGATCCGGGCGAAAGCGCTCGGCCGATTCGACCGCGACCTCGTCCCGACCTTCACTGCGGATCGCGGCGAGATCCAGGCATCGCACCTCGTGCCCGTCGGCGAGCAGCGCGGAGGCGACGTACTGTTGCCCGAGGTAGGGCGTGCCCATGCGTTGTGGCAGATGGGGAAGGATCAGCAGGACCCTGGCCACTCGGCCTCCGAGGTCAAGGGAAGTCGCACTGAATCGTCACGCGCTGGTCGTTGACCGGCAGCCCGGGCAGCGACGCCCCAGGTGCGAAGCGATCGCGGTTCCGAATCGCACCGGAGTCCGCCGTTCGGCCGCGTGGTGGAGCACGGCGTGGTCGGGCGCATCATGAACGGCGAGGCCGCCGAGCCCGCGAGTCCCGCATCCTTCATGTGGTGGTCGCTCGCCTCATGCCAGGAATTCCGGATCCAGCCTATCGAGTGTCGCGCCGACGTCGAAGCCGGTGGCGTTGACCATGATCACCGTGCCCACCCCGCGGTCGCGATAGAGACGCATCATCGAGTGGAATCCGCCCCCTCCTCCCTCCTTGTAGAAGAACGCCCGGCCGTGAGTGCCGCCGACATGCCAGCCCAGCGTCATGGGCATGGGCGTGCCGCTCGCAAGTTGCTGGCGCTCGAAGAACAGCGCGCGCATGTCATCGCCGAGGATGCGCGATCGAGTCGCGAGCTGATCCTGAAGGAACCGCGCGAATCCCTTCGCCGTCCCCACCAGGCCCCCAAAGGCAGGTCCGTCGACGTAGTGGCTTTGGAGCGAGAGCCAGCGGCCATGATAGCGGCCGATCAACCGGGGATCGATGACGAATCTCCTGACCAGGTTGAGTATGGAGGTCCTCTCGAGATAGCCGGTCGCATGGCGGGCGGGATCGGAAATCGCGTAGCCCAGCTGGGAAGCCGCCAGGCCGAGCGGCGCGAGGAGCTGCGCGGCCACGAACTCGGAGAACGGTTCGCGGCTGGCGCGCTCCACCACTCGTCCGAGCAGCCAATAGCCGAGGTTCGAATAGGAGAAGCGCGTGCCCGGCCGAAATGCCAGTCGAGCATGCGCCCGGAGCACTCGATCGAGAGCCGCCGCTTCATCGAAGCGGGCATGTTCGGCCGCAGGATGGACCCAGCGGAGCGGGATCGGGTTCGGGATTCCCGAAGTGTGGGTGAGCAACTGTCGCACCGAGATCGCTCGGTCGTAGGGAATCGGCCCCGCCCACTCGGCGATCGAATCGTCGAGGGCGATTCGCTTCATCTCGACCAGCCGGAGGACGGCGGCCGCAGTGAGCGTCTTGCTCATCGAATAGGCCATCATCGTGGTGGTCGATTCGAGCGCAGTTCCACGGTCGAGATCGGCGAGGCCGCCGTGGAATTCGAAGCGCGTGCTCGAGGCGTCGACGGCCAGGTACTGGACCGCGGGGGTGCGCGAACGCGCGATCAGGGACTCGAGTATCGCCGGCGGCGCGCCCACGGGACCGATGATGCCATGTCCTGCGTCTGGCCGGAATCAGGCCGGCCGGTAGGGCAGGTACACCGGTTCCCAGGTCGCGCTCCGGATGCGCGCGTCCACCTCGGCATCTAAGATGTGCGGCGCGTCGCCGCTCGAAACCAGCGAGCGCCCGACAGCACGCGCCACCTGGCGGGCGACCTCGCGCAACTTCGAGAGCGGCGGGTAGATCGGCGCGCCGGGCCCCGCGGCAATCGGGAATTCGGCCACCGCACCCGCCGCCGCCGCAAAGGCCGAGTCGGGAAGCCAGCACGCTTCCACCGCGGTTGCACCGAGGCCGATGCCGGGGAAGATCAGGGCGTTGTTGCCCTGGCCGATCTGGTAGTGAATGTCGCCGTGCACGACATCGGGGAACGGGCTTCCGGTCCCCACCACCGCGGCGCCGTGGGTCCACCGCAGCAGGTTCTCGGGCGTGGCCTCGCACAGGCTGGTCGGATTGGAGAGCGGCAGGATGATGGGTCGCTCGCAACCCACTTGCATCCAGCGCACCACCTGCTCGGTGAACGCGCCGGGCTGACCCGAGACGCCGAGCAAAGCGGTGGGCCGGAAGTGCTCGATGACGTCGAGCAGCCCGGGAGGCGATGGCGCTCCGAGCCAATCGGTGACCAGTGCAGGATCGGCCGCGATGTCGCGCTTCTCCCCCTCCAGTCCGGGCCGATCGGCGAGAACGAGTCCGCGTGAATCGAGGCACAGCACTCGGCGGTTGAGCTCCGATTCGGGAACCCCCTGCTCGCGCAGAGTCGCCCGCAGCGCCAGCGCGCAGCCGGCTCCGGCGGCGCCCGCGCCATAGAGCACGATCCGTTCGTCTCCCCAGTGGCGCCCGACTCGCGCGAGCGCGCGGCGCATGCCTGCCACCACTACCGCCCCGGTGCCCTGGATGTCGTCGTTGAACGAGAGCAGGCGACGCCGATAGCGTTCGAGGACGCGAAACGCGTTGTGCTTGGCGAAGTCCTCCCATTGCACCAGGGCCCCGGGATAGATGCTCAGGATCGCCTCGACCAGCTCGTCGAGCAGGCTGAAGTAGGCCTCGCCCTTCAATCGAGGCTCGCGCACCCCCAGATAAAGCGGGTCGTCGAGCAGCGCGGCATTGTCGGTGCCGACGTCAAAGTCGAGCGGCAGCGCGCGGGCCGGATGGATGCCCGCGCCGGCGGTGTAGAGCGCGAGCTTGCCGATGGCGATGCCCATTCCGCCGACGCCCTGATCGCCGATGCCGAGGATGGCCTCGTTGTCGGTGATCACGATGACCCGACAGCCCTCTCGCCGCTGATTGCTCAGGACCTCGGCGATCCGGCCGCGATCGCGCGAAGACACGTACACCCCGCGCGGCCGCCGGTAGATGTGGCTGTACTGCTCGCACACCTTGCCGACGGTCGGCGTGTACACGATCGGAACCATCTCCTCGAGATGATGCGAGAGCAGTCGATAGAACAGCGTCTCGTTCCGGTCCTGGAGCGCCGCCAGAGTGAGGTAACGCTGGATGTCGTCGGTGGCTCGCCGATAGTGGCCGTAGGCGCGTTCCTCCTGCTCCTCCGGCGTGGCCACGTCCGGGGGCAACAGTCCGCGCAACCCCAGTGCATCCCGCTCGGCCTCGGGGAAGCACGTCCCCTTGTTCAGAATCGGGTCGTCGCGCAGCGCGGTGCCGCTTCCGAATACGGTGACGTACTTCTCGCCGGTGACCGGAACCTTCCGCTCCTCGAACCGGACCATGTGGGGCCTCGCGATTCCTACCGGCGCTCGGACATCGGCCGGTAGGCGCGCTGGGTGGCGCCGGTGTAGATCTGCCGCGGTCGAGCGATGCGGGTGTCGGCGTCGTGACGCATCTCGAGCCAGTGAGCCACCCAGCCGGGAGTGCGGCCGAGCGCAAACATCACCGTGAACATGTTGGTCGGGATGCCCAGCGCCCGGTAGATCACGCCCGAGTAGAAGTCGACGTTCGGGTAGAGCTTTCGGCTCACGAAGTACTCGTCGCGCAACGCGATTTCCTCGAGCTTCATCGCGGTGTCGAGCAGTCGGCTCGAGCCTCCGCCGGTGACGCGAATGACCTCGGCGCAGGTCTTCTTGAGAATCGCGGCACGGGGATCGTAGCTCTTGTAGACGCGATGGCCGAAGCCCATCAGACGGGTGGTGTCGTTCTTGTCCTTGGCCCGGGCCAGGAACTTCTCGGCGCTCCCGTCTTCGCGGACGATCTGCTCGAGCATCTCGATCACCTGCTGGTTGGCGCCGCCGTGGAGCGGCCCCCAGAGGGCCGCGATGCCCGCGGCGATCCCCGCGAACAGATTGGCCTGGGAGCTGCCCACCACCCGCACCGTGCTGGTCGAGCAGTTCTGCTCGTGGTCGGCGTGGAGGATCAGCAGCAGGTTGATGGCGCGCGCCAGTCGCGGATCCACCTCATACGGCTCGCACGGGGTCGCGAACATCATGTGCATGAAGTTGGTCGAGTAGTCGAGCGTATTGCGCGGGTAGATGAAGGGTTGCCCGATCGAGTGCTTGTAGGAGAACGCGGCGATCGTCGGCATCTTGGAGATCAACCGCACGATCGTGTCGTGGGTGAGCTGTTCGGTCTCGGGCTGCTGATAGAAGGTCGCCAGCGCCCCCACCGCCGCGGCGCACACCGGCATGGGATGGGCGTCCTTGGGGAGCGCGTCGAAGAAGCGGCGGAAGTCCTCGTGGAGCATGGAGTGATGCTTCACTTCCGATTCGAAGCTTGCGAGCTGGGCCGGCGACGGCAACTCGCCATGGATCAGCAGCCACGCCACCTCCAGGAACGAGGCGCGCTCGGCGAGCTCTTCGATCGGGTAGCCGCGGTAGCGCAGGATCCCCTTTTCGCCGTCGATGAACGTGATCGCGCTGCGGCAGGAGCCGGTGTTGCCGAATCCGGGATCGAGAGTGATGAGGCCCGTCTTCTGGCGCAGCGTGGCGATGTCGATCGCCTCTTCGCCTTCGCTTCCGCGAATGACGGGAAGAGCAACCGAACGGCCGTCGTACTCGATCGTGGCCTTGGACGCGGCCGGCACCATGGGAAGGATCTGCGTGGTCATGGCTGATTCCTCCAGCGTCGGCGCCTCGCACCACACGGGCGCCGGAAACGCGGCTGTGTGACTCAGGCAACTCGCAAGAGCCGTGCTAGAGGAACCTCCGGAAAAACGCCGCACTTGCGGGTGTAGCGGCGGGGTCGATCTGACAGGCAGTCAGGCCCGCCTGCCGCAATGGCGGACGCCGTTCAGCCGAGCCCGACCCGCAGCCAGACGCTGACGCCGAGCAGCAACTTGGCCGCCGAGGCATCTTCCAGGCGCGAGACCGGCGGAGTGCGCTGCCCGGCGCGTGGAACGAGCGCCTCGAACGCATCGCGATCGAACAGGGCGAGGGCCCGTTCGCGATCGGGCTCGGCGGCCTGGCGAAGCGCGCGCCAGCCGGCGCCCTCGAAATCGTAGGTGCGGAAGTAGTAACGCCGCTCGGGATTCGGGAGCCGCAGGCGACCGCGCAGGCGACGCAGCCGTCGATCGAGACCGGCGCGCACCAGGTCGTAGATCCCGGGCAGCAGCGGGGTCACGTCGGGGTCGTTGTGGTCGAGCGGCAGCCGGGCGAGCTCCGGGTGAAATCGGATCAGCATCTCGCGCTGCAGTCTCCGTCCGTCCAGCAGGGCGAGCGGCATCCCTGCCGCCACGGCGAGCAGCCGCCGGTCCACCTGAGGCGACCGCGGCCAGCTCCGGAACGCCAGACGATTGAGCATGCCGCCGATTGCGAATCGTTCCTTCAGTCCCATGGTGTGGAGCCAGGAGCGCGCGAGATCGTGGTCGGCGGCGCAGGTGAAATCCTGGCGGAGCTCCTGGATGATCAGGTGAACGCTGTCGCCGAACACGTCGCGACGCAGCAATCGCGGCAGCGCGTCGAGCGGCACCCCCCAGGCATTGGTGACCTTCAGGTAGTGCTCGAAGCTCGTGGTTCGCGAGCCGCGATCGAACGCCTTGCCGACCGTGACTCCTCCAAGAATCGGATCCGCCATGTGGCCCGAGACGAAATGCGGATGCTCCCAGGGCACCGCCTCGTCCAGCTCGACGTTCGCCGTATCGGGTCCACAGGCGAGGCCCTCCCACTCGAGCAGTCGCTCGAACTCCGCGAACGTGGCATTTCGATCCGCGATTCGCTGATGCGGCAGGCGAAGCTGTTTCGCGACCGCCCGGGCGCAGAAATACTCGAGATCGCTCACGAGACCACGCGTCACGGCGCGGAGCGGAATCCCCTGGCGCGCGAGCACACCGGCGATCATGCGCGAATCGATGCCGCCGGAGAGCAGCAGCGTGTGGGGAACGCCCGCGGGCACATGGCGGCGAGCCGAATCCGAGAGCGCTTCGTGGAATCGCGCCGCGCATTCCTGAACGGGTTGATCGTGGCTGGCGCCCGAGAGTTCGATCGCGTAGTGCCGTCGCTCGCGAGGCGGGGAGCCGGGCGTTGCAATCAGCACGACCCCGGCCGGCAGTCGGCGGATACCTTTATATAGGGTCCGCCCACCGACCGAACCGTTGGTGATCAGCAGCGCGGCGAGCCCGGCGTGATCCAGCGCCGAAGTGACGCCCGGGTAATAGCGAATCAGCGCGGGGCTCGACGCGACGAGCAGCGCTTCCCCGGCGCCCGCGTAGTAGACCGGGAACGCGCCGAGAATGTCGGCGGCGATGGTGAGCGCGCCGAGGGCATCGAAGGTGGCCGCGAAGTAATAGCCGTCGCAGGCCGGTGGCGTCGCTTCGCGGGCCGCTCGAGCGGCGTACTCGGCGGCGGCGAGCCGCTCGGCTCCCGGGCCCGGGATCAGATCACCGATCACCAGGGCGCCGGGCGCCTGGCTCACCGGGGCTCCTGCAAACGTTCCCCACCGCATCGCGACCGGTCCCCGTCCACCTGAGCCGATCGCGAGATCGAACCGGCGCATCGCGGCCTCGGCCGCGCGCAGTCCCAGCTCGCGGCGGCCGACGTCCGGATCGCGGACGATCAGGATCGCGGACACGCGGGAGCGATCAGCCGCCGGTGGTGGAGCGCGGAGCCTGCGGCGACGGAGGCGCCGGCGCGTTGGCCGCCGCCGCCGTCTCTTCTCGCTCGCGCTGCGCCTCGATGAAGGTGACGTAGGTGACCGTGTCCCACGCGTTGTGGATGCCGATGAAGACCAGGAGCAATTCAGCTCCGCCCAGCGCGAACAGCGAGCCCTCCGTGAAGCGCGTGAGCATCACCCCCGCGAGCAGCGTGGCGGCGTAAGCAAGGGTCGGCAGAATGTTGTGCCACAGCCAGTCCTCGAGAACCGGCGTGTAGCCCTGCTGGCGCCTTGCCCGGCGGAACACCGCCATGCTGTAGATCACGCCACCGATGCCGCACAACGCCAGCGGGACGCCGGCCTGACCCACGGTGTGCCAGGGCGCGCACAGGATCGCAGCCACCAGCAACGCGGCGCAGAAGTGGACCACGTTCGGGCTGCCGAAGGCGGAGACCGAATCCTCGTTCCCGCGCAGCCCCCTGGCCTGGGCGATGAGGGTGAGCACGACGAACTGGAGTCCGGTGAGTCCGGCGGCCGCGGAGCCGACGATGATGTAGAAGTTCGCCCAGGCTTCGAGCGGTGAGGGAATCCGTTCCTGCATCGTGGTCGCTACGCTAGCATGCTGGCGGGTAGCGGCAAGTCGAGAGATTCGATTCCGAGCGAGAGCGCGCAGCTCCTCGACCGGCCCCGCCGACCGCTGCAGCACGCGTGCGGACCCGCGATGGCTTCGAGAGACGCCCGGTTCGAGGATGGCCTTGCGCGGTCCGCGGCCCCGTGCACGGGCGGCCCGATCGCCCTCGACATGCTATCGTGCCGGCATGCCTCAGCCTTGCGGGAAGTTCCCGCGTCTCGACAAGCTCGAGGATCTGGTCGAGCGCGACAAGGACCATGACTGCGACGGCCTTGGCCCCCACCACATTTGCGTGAAGGTGGCGGCGGTCGCCGAGCTGCCGAGCCGCTTCGGCCGTTTCAAGATCGTGGGTTTCTGGAACAATCGCGACGGCAAGGAACACATCGCGATGGTGCATGGCGACGTGATGGGTGGTGAGGACATTCCCACCCGGCTCCATTCCGAGTGCCTCACCGGCGACGTAATGGGCTCCCTTCGCTGCGATTGCCGCGATCAGCTCGAGGTGGCGATGTACAAGATCTCCGGTCTGCAGCGGGGACTCGTTCTCTACATGAGGCAGGAAGGCCGGGGCATCGGTCTGATCAACAAGCTGCGCGCCTACGCGCTGCAGGATCGCGGGCTCGACACGGTGGACGCCAACCTGGCGCTCGGCTTCCGCGACGACGAGCGCGATTACGAGGTGGCGGCGCACATGCTGGTGAGTCTCAACATCGGCTCGATTCGCCTGATGACCAACAATCCTCGCAAGGTCGAGGAGCTGGAGAGGCTCGGGATTCGCGTGAGCGGGCGGATTCCGCACGTCATTCCGGCCAACGATTGGAACCGCTTCTACCTCGAGACCAAGGCCCGCCGTTCGGGCCATCAGATCGAGTTCGAGGGCAAGCCGCACCTGCTGGAGCAGAACGACCCGGTCATCGTCGAAGGCGAGGCCTGATCTTCAGGCGCGGAGGAGCCGCACCGTGATCCGAAGGTTTCTGCTCGGGATCCCGGTGATGCCGATCGCCCTGGTGCTGGGGGAATTCGTGACCCGATTCCGTGTGGGCAGAGTCCTGCCAGGCTCCCCGATGCCGTGGCAGGGTTTGCAGAGGATGAACGAGGAGGATCTGCGTGCCATGTGCCGGTATCTAAAGAGCGTCCCGCCGGTGTCGCGCGACAATCGCCCCCCCATGGGGGACGCCAAGCCCCAGTCTCCCACCCCCTCACTTTCGGAGCCCCGATGAAAAGACTTTGGATCAGCCTGATGGCCCTGATGGCCGCCGGCGTGGCGCGCGCGGACGAACCCGCCCTCAAAGTTGGAGACGCCGCGCCCGACTTCTCGCTTCCCTATGCCACGCGCGACTCGATCGCCGGCGACAAGCTCACGCTGTCGTCTTTCGCGGGCAAGAGCAACGTGGTGGTGGCGTTCTATCCCGCCGATTGGAGCGGTGGATGCACCAAGGAGGTCTGCACGCTGCGCGACAATTTCTCGATGCTGGGCGCGCTGAACGCCGACGTCATCGCGATGAGCGGCGACTACATCTTCTCCCACCACGAATGGGCGAAGTACCACAACCTGCCGTTCCGGCTGGCTTCGGACCACGATCACGCGGTGGCCAAGAAGTACGGCAGCTACATGGCCGAATACGGTTACAACAAGCGCACCGTGTTCCTGGTGGACAAGAAGGGCAAGATCGCCTACATCGACATGACCTACAGTCCGCGCGATTCGGTTTCGTTCATGAAACTCGAGGGAGCGATCAAGGCGTTGAAGTAGCGCGACGGCCGAACGCCGTCACCAGGCGTCGAACGCAGAGAGCCTGCCCGGGCGGCGCCCGGGCAGGCTCTTCGCGTGGATGTGGATTAGCGCGAGAGCCGCTTCTCGATCCAGCGCTGGATGTCGGCCATCACCTGCTCCTTGCCGACGTCGTGCAAAGGATCGTGGAAGTAGCCCTCGTAGAACTTGAGCGTCTTGTCGGTGGAACCGGCGGTGTCGTAGAAGAATTGGCTGCCCGACGGCCGCGTCGCCCGGTCCTGAGTGCCGTGAATGATCAGCACCGGCAGCTTCAGGTTGGGGAACTCCTTCTTCAGCTGTTCGTCGGCGATGACCATCGCAGCGACCGTCTGGGTCGGCTGGACTTCGTTGGCGATCAAAGGATCGTCGTTGAGGGCCTGGACGGCCACCGGATCGCGCGAGAAGTCGGCGTTGTCGAGCTTGAGGACGTGAGCGTGCGGCGCGAGATGGCTCAGCCCCTTC